>DYLI01000250.1 GCA_020722165.1 Halothiobacillus neapolitanus
TCCCATTCTTCCGGCGTCGCTTCGGCGACCCGGTAATCAAGCACAATCCATGACACGGCGTCCAACGGGTCACCGTCATCGAGGACAATGGCCGGCATGCCATAGCTTGAGGCTGCCGTGCCACGTGATACTTCCGCCATGACCTCTCTCCGGCCGCCAAATCCATCCGCATACGATAGCCTCATGGTCTCTCCTCTCCTTTCTAGGGGGCGCGAAACATTCACCACACGACGCGCATATTCTACAGGATCATTGCGTGGCGTCAAGCCCCCATTTCGTGGAAATATCACGCGCCATGTCAAGAGTTTCGCGCGACAATTCCGCAAAAAACAAACTCTGCCCCATCGGGCGCACGTTCCCGCGGCCTAAGGGGGGGAGACGCGCCGGGAGAACCTATCCCGAGGTCGCGGCCGGCGAGGTCAGAGGGTTTTTGGTTTTTTTTAGTTCGCCGCCGCACTAAAAACTCCGAATAAATCGCGTATAACGCCCTACAATCGCAAGTTTTCTTGTGGCGACACATAAACCTCACCCTCGAATCGCGACGCAACCTGACGCATTCTAGAGGCCTTTATATCGATTTTCGCCGACGTATGCCGTTTTGCGCGTCTAGCCGGCCCAATTTTGCAACCTCGACTTGACAAAAACGCCTCGAATTTGTGCCGCCGGGCTCGCCAGCGTACCACATGAGGGGGGGTGTGGAACGCAGGCGACGAATGCCAGCATGCCACATGCGAATTGGGATGCAGGATAGGTCGCGCGGCCAATCGACTATGGCAATTTTGACAGGCGCTATTGTCGCATAAGATAAGAAAATGATAGCCTGCAGGGTCAGGCCATATTTCACACGCGCGCATACGCGTACGCAAAGAAAAACGAGGGGTAGGGAAATAAGTGAAGTAAGTGAAATAAGTATTATTTCCGCATACGTCTTCGATTTTTTGACTTGCTTTTTGCCGGCTTCTTTCACTTTTTTCACCCTTGCGCTTTCGACGCAGGCCCCCCTTTCGGGTGACAAGCACTGCGATTTTGGGGGCTTTTTTCACTTTTTTCACTTCTTTCACTGCTGCTTATTTCCCCCGCGCTCGCGCAGGCGATATATCCTTTTGGGGCGCCCGGCCGTGGTGGTCACGTCGGCCTCAATCAGGCCCTGCTGCTCTAGCGTGGAAACGATCTTCGCCAGCATTTGCGTATCGATTTTCATTGCGCGCAGCATCTTACTGTGCGACAATTCGCGATT
>DYLI01000251.1 GCA_020722165.1 Halothiobacillus neapolitanus
GCGAATACCGATGTGCAGGCGCTGAAAAAATCGCAGGCGACGGTGCAATTGCAGATTGGTGCCAACATCACCAAGGGCTTGGGTGCGGGCGCGAACCCTGAGTTGGGGCGTCAGGCGGCGCTGGAAGATCGTGATCGCATTCAGGAAGTTCTAGCGGGCACGGATATGCTGTTCATCACCACCGGCATGGGCGGCGGAACAGGCACCGGCGCGGCACCAGTGATTGCGCAGATCGCCAAGGATATGGGCATTCTGACCGTGGCCGTGGTGACCCGTCCATTTGGCTTCGAGGGCAAGAAGCGCATGGAACAAGCCATGAACGGGATCCGTGAGCTGGAAAAGCAGGTCGATTCGTTGATCGTTATTCCGAATGAAAAGTTGCTGGCGGTAATGGGCAAATCAGCGCAGATGATGGAAGCTTTCAACGCAGCCAACGGCGTGCTGCTTTCAGCGGTGCAGGGCATTTCCGAGCTGATTACCCGTCCCGGCTTCATCAACGTGGACTTCGCCGACGTGCGCACGGTGATGGAAGGCATGGGTTCAGCAATGATGGGTACGGGCATTGCTTCGGGCGACGGGCGTGCGCGTGAAGCGGCGGAAGCAGCCATTCACAGCCCGCTGCTGGATGAAGTGGTTCTGCGTGGTGCGCGCGGTATTCTGGTGAACGTCACTGCCGGCATGGATTTGACCATCGGCGAGTACGACGAAATCGGCGAAATCATTCACGAACTGGCTTCGGAAGATGCCAATGTGAAAATCGGCATGGCGATTGACCCGGAAATGAACGGTGAGATTCGCGTGACTGTGGTTGCCACGGGCTTGAACATGCACAAGGCTGAGATTGCACAACTGACTCGTCCGCGCGTGGTGGTGGATAACGATCCACGTAACCAGGCGCGTCAGCAGGCTGATGCCATGGTTGCGCCCGCCGCCATGATGCAGGGCAACGCGGCGTTTAACCTTGATTTGGTGGATATTCCTGCTTTCCTGCGCCGTCAGGCTGACTGACACAAGCGCGGTGTAGCTTGAGTTTGAAAGGGAGCTATAAGCTCCCTTTTTTTGTGTTTGTCGCAAGGTGGAGTGCTTCGCCAGCGGCGAGGATTTGGGTTTCGGATTTGGGTTTTACTTCCCCCTTTTGACCGCGCCGTGACCGGCATGGTCAGCGAGGGGGCAAACCGCATGGATGCGGTTTGAGGCTTGAAGGGGCAAGGATGCCCCGTTCAAGCCGACCC
>DYLI01000075.1:0-3329 GCA_020722165.1 Halothiobacillus neapolitanus
ACGCTTTCGCATGATGCAAGCGTGCAGTTCATGACGAGCAAGGATGCCGAAGGGGTCGATGTGATTCGGCATTCGGCGGCACATTTGATGGCACAAGCGGTCAAGCAGCTCTACCCGCAGGCACAAGTGACCATTGGCCCGGTGATCGACAATGGCTTTTTCTACGACTTTGCCGTTGAACCCGCCTTCACCACCGACGATCTGGAAAAAATCGAAACTCGGATGCGTGAATTGGCCAAAGCCGATCAGCCGCTTTCACGCCAGGTGATGAGCCGTGACCAAGCGGTGACCTACTTCAAAGGCCTGGGCGAGGCCTACAAGGCTGAAATTATCGAATCCATCCCGAGCAATGAAGAGTTGTCGCTCTACACCCAGGGCGACTTCACCGATTTGTGCCGTGGTCCGCATGTGCCGTCCACTGGACATATCAAAGCCTTTAAGCTGACCAAAGTGGCCGGTGCGTATTGGCGCGGCGACAGCAAAAACGCCATGCTTTCGCGCATTTACGGCGTGGCTTTTGCCACGCAGGCCGAGCTGGATGAATACCTGCACCGCATGGAAGAAGCCGAAAAACGCGACCATCGTCGTATCGGCAAGCAGCTTGATCTGTTCCATTTTCAGGAAGAAGCGCCGGGCATGGTGTTCTGGCACGACAAGGGCTGGCGCTTGTTCCGCCAGGTCGAAAGTTATATGCGTACGCATCTGGGCAAGTACGATTATCTGGAAGTGAATACCCCGCAGATTCTCGACCGCTCGCTGTGGGAAAAATCCGGTCACTGGGGCAAGTTTTCCGGCGGCATGTTCACCACCAATCTGGACGATCATGAATACGCCATCAAGCCAATGAACTGCCCCGGGCATATTCAGGTGTACAACCAAGGCTTGAAAAGCTACCGCGACCTGCCCTTCCGCATTGCCGAATTTGGCACCGTGCACCGCAACGAACCCTCCGGCACGCTGCACGGCATTATGCGCGCCCGTCGCTTTACCCAAGACGACGCGCATGTGTTCTGCACCGAAAGCCAGCTGCAAGATGAAGTGGCGTCACTGATCGAGCAGACATTTGACGTGTACACCACTTTTGGCTTTACCGATGTGACCCTCGCGCTGTCCACCCGCCCGGAAAACCGCGTTGGCGCGGACGATCTGTGGGACAAGGCGGAAGATGCACTGGCCAAGTCGCTCGAAGCGCGCGGTCTGGATTACCGTTTGCAACCCGGCGAAGGCGCATTTTACGGCCCGAAAATCGAATTCACCCTGAAAGACTGCATTGGCCGTAACTGGCAGTGCGGCACCATTCAGGTGGATTTCTCCATGCCGGGACGTCTGGATGCGGAATTTGTCGGTGAAGATGGTCAGCGCAAGACTCCGGTGATGATTCACCGCGCCATCCTTGGCAGCCTTGAACGCTTCGTCGGCATTTTGATTGAGCACTATGCTGGCCATTTCCCACTTTGGCTGGCACCGCAGCAAGTTGCCGTGATGGGAATTACCGATAAACAAGCCCCATTTGTGCAGGAAGTGGAAAAAATCCTGAAAAATGCCGGCTTCCGTGCCGCTGCGGATTTGCGCAATGAGAAGATCGGGTTTAAAATCCGCGAGTTAACTCTACAGCGCATTCCTTATCTGATTGTGATTGGGGATCGCGAAGTGGAACAACGTCAGGTAAGTGTCCGTACCCGTAACGGCGAAGACCTTGGCAGCATGAGTTTGGATGAGTTTCTTGCCAAACTTAATGAGCAAGTGACCCAACGAACCTAACTCTTGAAAAAGAGCTGCACTGCGTTGATTTGAATGGATTTTTGAGGATATTAAGATCGCTTTAGCACCCCAAACGCGCGAAAAGAAAGACGACGAACCGCGCCTGAATACTGAAATTACCGCTCGTGAATTACGCCTGATTGATGCCGAAGGCAATCAGGTGGGTGTTGTCTCCCGCTACGATGCCTTGCGCATGGCGGAAGAAGCCGAGCTTGATCTGGTTGAAATCTCGCCACAGGCCGTACCGCCAGTGTGCAAGATTATGAACTATGGCAAGTTCCGCTATCAGCAACAAAAGAAAGCCAACGAAGCCAAGAAAAATCAGAAAGTGATCGAGGTCAAGGAAGTCAAATTCCGCCCTGGCACCGAAGAAGCTGACTATCAAGTCAAATTGCGCAATGTCATGCGTTTCTTGGAAGACGGCGATAAAGTCAAAATTACTCTGCGCTTCCGTGGACGTGAAATGGCTCACCAGAACATCGGTATGTTGGTTTACGACCGTATCGAAAAAGAACTTGGTGAGCAAATTGTGATTGAACAACGCCCGAAAATTGAAGGACGGCAAATGGTTATGGTTATCTCTCCTCGCAAGCATTAATGCTTAAACATTAAGGTCTGCGCAGACGAATGACCAAAGCAAGTCCTCGCTACGGCGAGGCATTTTGGAACTTCTTAATTCATTTAGGAATTTCCTCGGGGCAAATCGCCCCACACGACCCTGCAGCGCTGACACTCCGGCGCCACGGGAATCTCGAACGATATAGGGCACTTCTATAAATTCGATCAAGTCGATGATGGCAAGGAAAAACATGGTGAAAAAGCACAGCATACAAAGGTATGTGAGCATTTTGAACCATCGTTTTGATGCAGCCAGCGCGGCTTCAGCGGATTTATAGGAGTGCCCTACAGAAACTGGAGTCGAAAACGATGCCAAAGATCAGAAGCAACAGCGGAGCGTCCAAACGCTTCAAGAAGACCAAGCATGGCTTCAAACGTGGTGCGGCGTTTATGCGCCACATCCTGACCAAGAAGAGTAGCAAAACCAAGCGTCAGCTAGGTTCGCCCGCTTATGTCCATGCGAGCGACCTGCGCGGTATTGTTCGTTTGCTGCCCTACGCCTAATTTCAGGCCTTAGTTAAGGAGATCCATCATGGCAAGAGTTAAACGCGGTGTTACCGCACGTGCACGTCACAAGAAAATCCTCGCCAAAGCCAAAGGCT
This sequence comes from Halothiobacillus neapolitanus, assembly GCA_020722165.1. Classification (GTDB taxonomy): domain Bacteria; phylum Pseudomonadota; class Gammaproteobacteria; order Halothiobacillales; family Halothiobacillaceae; genus Thiofaba. The sequence goes on from DYLI01000075.1 coordinate 2,982, forward strand.
ATTACGGCGCCCGTTCACGCACCTACCGCGTCGCCAAGCAGGCCGTCATCAAAGCCGGCCAATATGCTTACCGCGACCGCCGCCAGAAGAAGCGCCAGTTCCGCGCCCTCTGGATTGTGCGTATCAACGCCGAAGCACGCAACAATGGCTTGTCCTACAGCAAGTTGATGAACGGCCTGAAAAAAGCCGAAATCAACATTGACCGTAAAGTGCTGGCCGACATCGCCATGCACGACAAGGCAGCGTTTGCCGCGATCGCTGCACAGGCAAAAACTGCGCTCGCGGCCTAATTAGGCCACGTTTGACAGCATAAGGGGCGGCCTACGGGTCACCCCTTTTTTGTCTTTA
>DYLI01000075.1:3429-7920 GCA_020722165.1 Halothiobacillus neapolitanus
ATTGAAAAGAAACGCGCGTGATCGCACTCTTTTTAATGTTTTCAAACCACCGCCCCCTCAAGAGACCGTGCGCATGACCGCTGACACGAATGTTGATTTCAACGAATTAAATAATGCGCTCGATACAGCCATTCAAGGGATTGCCAGTGCGCCTGACGTGCTTGCCCTTGACGCGTTTCGTGTGCAATTTTTAGGCAAGAAAGGCGCTATTACCGAGGCCATGAAGGGCTTGGGCAAGCTATCTCCTGAAGAAAAACGTACCCAGGGCGGTATTCTGCATGGCCTGCGCCAGCGCCTGGAAACAGCACTTGATACACGTAAACAGGCGCTGGATGCGGCATTGCTTGCCGACCGCCTTGCCCGCGAGGCCGTGGACATCACCCTGCCGGGTCGTGGCCAATCCATGGGCAGCCTGCACCCCGTCACGCTAACCCTGCGCCGTGTTGAAGACCTGCTCGGCCAGCTTGGCTTCAGTGTTGCAGAGGGCCCCGAAGTCGAAGACGATTTCCACAATTTCACCGCGCTGAACATCCCTGCAAGCCACCCCGCGCGCGCGATGCACGACACCTTTTATTTTGATGCAACGACCCTGCTGCGCACCCACACTTCGCCGGTGCAGATTCGCGCCATGGAGCAACAACAGCCGCCGCTACGCATTATTGCGCCAGGGCGGGTCTATCGCTGCGACTCGGACGCCACCCACTCGCCGATGTTCCACCAAATCGAAGGGCTGTGGGTAGATGAAAATGTCAGCTTTGCCCACCTCAAAGGGGTGGTGCAGGTTTTTTTGCAACGCTTTTTCGAGCGCGACGACCTGCAAGTGCGCTTCCGCCCCTCCTTCTTCCCCTTCACCGAACCTTCCGCCGAGATGGATATGAGTTGGAACGGCGGCTGGCTGGAAATTGGCGGCTGCGGCATGGTGCATCCCAATGTACTCGCCCATGTCGGCATCGACAGCGAGTGCTATCAGGGCTTTGCCTTCGGCCTCGGGCTGGAGCGCCTGACCATGCTGCGTTACGGCATCAACGATCTGCGCCTGTTCTTTGAGAACGACCTGCGCTTCCTCGAACAATTTGCATAAGGGATAGCAACACATGCGCTTTTCTGAACAATGGCTACGCGAATGGGTTGATCCCGCACTTTCGTCTGAACAACTCGGTGCGCAACTCACCATGGCCGGCTTGGAGCTGGATGACCTTGCACTCGCCGCGCCCGCCTTTTCCGGCGTGGTGGTAGCACGCATTCTTGAAGCCGTGCAACACCCGGATGCAGACAAACTGCGCGTCTGCCAGGTGGATGATGGCTCCGGCCAACCGGTGCAAGTGGTCTGCGGTGCGCCCAATGCCCGCGCCGGACTCATGGCGGCCTTCGCTCGTGTCGGTGCGCAATTACCCGGCAACTTGAACATCGGTCAAGCCAAGCTGCGCGGTGTTGAATCATTCGGCATGTTGTGCGGCGCGTCCGAGTTGGGCTTGGAGGGCTACAACGACGGCCTGCTCGAATTGCCAGCCGATGCCCCCGTGGGTGCCGATTTCCGCGAATTTCTCAAACTGGATGACCACATCATTGAGCTCGGCATCACCCCCAACCGTGGCGACTGTCTGAGCATTCTTGGCCTGGCGCGTGAAACTGCCGCACAGAACAGCATGGCACTGGGTGGCCCTGAGCTTATCGTCGTGCCGCCCGCAAACACGACGCAAATCGCCGTGACCATTACTGCCCCCGCCGCCTGCCCGCGTTATTGCGTGCGCGTGATCGAGGGTTTGAATCATGAGACCACGACCCCACTGTGGCTGACTGAACGTCTGCGCCGCTCCGGTCTGCGTCCGATTCACCCAATTGTTGATGTCGTCAACTACGTGATGCTCGAACTCGGCCAGCCAATGCACGCTTTTGATCTCGATCGCCTCACGGGTGGGCTTGAAGTACGCATGGCACGTGCCGAAGAGAGCATGATCGGGCTGGATGGCAAAACGCTCAAATTTGATGCAGACATGCTGGTCATTGCCGATGCCCATGGCGCAGTTGCCATGGCGGGCGTGATTGGCGGACAGGATTCCGGGGTTAAAATCGGCACCACCCGCATCGTGCTGGAAAGCGCCTACTTCACGCCGGAAGCGATTGCCGGGCGCGCCCGTCGCCTGGGCTTACACACCGATGCTGCACACCGCTTTGAACGCGGCACTGATCCCGAACTGCCACGTATCGCCATGGAACGTGCCACCGAGTTGCTCTGTAATTTATACGGCGGCATCCCCGGCACGGTGATTGAAAGCTTGAGCACAGAACACATGCCGCAGCGCGCGCCCATTCTGCTGCGCCGCGCACGCATTGAACGTATTCTGGGCTTCACGGTTGCTGATGATGACGTGACCAACATCCTGCAACGCCTCGGCATCCTGCTTGAACCCACGGCGGAAGGCTGGCGTGCTACAGCACCTAGCCACCGTCACGACCTCAGTATTGAAGTTGACCTGATCGAAGAGCTTGCACGCCTGCACGGCTATGGCCAACTGCCCGCTCGTCTTCCCGTCGCAGAACTCACCATTGAGGCACGCCCGGAAAACCGCCTTGGTTTGAACGCACTCAAAGAGCGCATGGTCAGCCTCGGCTACCGCGAAGTCATCAGTTACAGCTTCGTGGGTGCGCCCTTGCTCGCCAAGCTCACGCCCGCTCAAGCCCCGCTCATGCTCGCTAACCCCATTTCCTCGGAAATGGCCGCCATGCGCACCACGCTATGGGCAGGACTCATTGGTACACTAAAGTACAATTTCAACCGTCAACAGACCCGCGCGCGGCTATTTGAAACCGGCTTGCGTTTTGTGCCGCATTGCAGCGGTTTGCAACAAGAAGCCATGTTTGCCGGCCTTATCTTCGGTGAAGAACGCACTGAACAATGGGCGACTCAATCACGCAAAGTCGATTTTTTTGACCTGAAAGGCGACATTGAAGCTCTACTTAAACTTGGCGATCTGACATCCAAGGTGCAATGGCTGCGCGACACTCACCCTGCCCTGCATCCCGGCGTATCTTCACGCCTGATGCTGGATGGCGAAGAACTCGGCTGGGCTGGCGTACTGCACCCTAGCCTAGAAAAAGCGCTTGATCTTCCAGGGCAAGTGTTTGTCTTTGAACTACAGCAAAACCTTTTACTGCAACGTCGCGTTCCAAACTTCCAGCCTGTGTCGCGCTTCCCGATTATCCGCCGCGATTTGGCGCTACTCGTGCCCGATAGCGTGAGCAGCGCCGATGTATTGAACTGCGTGCGCACAGGCGCTCCAGCCTTCATGCGCGAAGCCGAAGTGTTCGATGTCTACCGTGGCCAAGGCGTACCTGATACTTTCGCAAGCCTCGCTATCCGCTTGATTTTGCAGGATAACGAGCGCACTCTAGGTGACACAGACGTGGATGCCTTCATCGCTGCCGCGCTGGAACGACTCCATACTCAATTTGGCATTACCTTAAGGACATAAACACAATGGCGCTAACCAAGGCCGATATGGTCGAACGTCTTTACGATGAATTGGGACTCAATAAACGCGAAGCAAAGGATATTGTTGAAATGTTTTTCGATGAAGTACGAAGCGCGCTCGCCCAAGGCGAAGAAGTCAAACTATCCGGCTTCGGAAACTTTCAACTCAGAGACAAAAGCGAACGCCCAGGGCGAAACCCCAAGACAGGCTTAGTCATTCCAGTGAGCGCGCGCCGCGTGGTCACCTTCCGCGCAGGTCAAAAACTCAAATCACTGGTAGAAGGCCATGAACCCACCGAAACCGCCTGAGTGCGGCGACGAGCTGCCTGAAATCCCCAACAAGCGCTATTTCACCATTGGCGAAGCCAGCGAATTATGCGCCGTCAAATCGCATGTACTGCGCTATTGGGAGCAGGAGTTTATTCAGCTCGCCCCAGTCAAACGTCGTGGTAATCGCCGTTATTATCAGCGCGAAGATATTGAATTGATACGCCATATTCGTGGCTTGCTCTACGGCCAAGGCTTCACTATTAGCGGCGCGCGTCAACAACTTGAAACCACGCTCAATGGCGCTCCGCAAAGTGTATCTATTCAAGACATTGCACAGCAGATTCAACGTATTCTTATCGCGCTGCGTGAAGGCCTAAAACATATTGACAGAGCGGATTAAGATCGCTAATATGCGCACCTCTTAAGCAAGCCACCTAGGTTTGTTTAGTTTCTCGGAGTGTAGCGCAGTCTGGTAGCGCACCTGGTTTGGGACCAGGTGGTCGTGGGTTCAAATCCCTCCTCTCCGACCATATTTTCAAAAACCCTATCTGTGCCCGTAGCTCATCTGGATAGAGCATCGGCCTTCTAAGCCGAGGGTAGCGGGTTCGAGTCCTGCCGGGCACACCAGTTGTGCTGTAGGTCTTCCTCGAAGATAGCTTTAGACGCTTTATGGTGGTCGTAGCTCAGTTGGTAGAGCCCTGGATTGTGATTCCAGTTGTCGTGGGTTCGAGCCCCATCGATCACCCCAC
>DYLI01000003.1:0-37361 GCA_020722165.1 Halothiobacillus neapolitanus
CGAATGAATTCGCACCTACGCATTTTTCCTTCGTATATCACTCAATACTTTTACGGCGCAGGTGAGCTTGTGTCTTTTTTAGGTCGCGTTCCACTCAAACTGTTTTCCAGTGCGCTGAAAAAAGCGGCGTAAAACTCACGTTCGCTGATGGTTTCTTCCGTGGTTTTGACCATCGAATCTGCGCTTTGGCCGATGGGTAGGGAGAGCGAACCAAACACGCTGACCCCGACGCTGGCTGAGGTGGATGATTTTTTCATTTCAAAAATTGTGCGCAGGCCATTGGCATACACGCTGCTTCCACCGTCGGGATTGGCGAGACAGGTGACGGTCATATCCACTACGGCGGTGTGCTCGCTGTCAATGCGGTAGGATTTTCGTCCCTTGAGTTTGTCATTGACAACGGGCTCGGTGAGGTAGCCGTCGCCTAGTAAGGCGCGATTGGCGGCTGCACAGACGCTGGGCACATCCTCAGTGAATTGCTTTTGGTAGGGGCTGGCTGGCTTGACGCTCGCCGGTTTGGTGGGCGTTTGCAGCGCAGTGCATGCACTCAGCATCACTGCACTGGTCAATATCATCAGAACGTAGAACAGCACGCGGCGCAATAACATTAAAACCTTCATATCACTCTAAACGTTTATATTTCAATCGCTTGGGTTGGTCGGCATCGGTACCAAGGCGTTTATGGCGATCGGCTTCGTAGTCTTGGAAGTTGCCTTGGAAGAACACCACGCTACCGTCGTCTTCAAATGCGAGGATGTGGGTAGCTATACGGTCAAGGAACCAGCGATCATGTGAGATCACCAGCACGTCGCCGGGGAAATCGAGAATCGCCTGCTCCAAGGCGCGCAGTGTTTCGACATCCAGATCGTTGGTCGGTTCGTCGAGCAGTAGTACATTGCCGCCCGATTTGAGCAGCTTGGCGAGGTGGACGCGGTTGCGTTCGCCGCCGGATAAATCCTTGATGAACTTCTGCTGCGACTCGCCCTTGAAGTTGAAGCGGCCAAGATAGGCGCGTGAGGGCATCTGGAAATTGCCGACCTGAATGATGTCCAGCCCGTCGGAGACTTCTTGCCAGACGCTATTTTTATCGTTCAGTGCGTCGCGACTTTGCTCGACGCAGGCCAGTTGCACGGTATCCCCCAGGGTGATGTTGCCGGAGTCCGGTTTTTCGTCGCCGGTCATCATGCGGAAAAGAGTGGATTTACCCACACCGTTCGGGCCGATAATGCCCACCACCGCACCTTTGGGCACACTGAACGACATGCCTTGATACAACACGCGCTCGCCAAAGCCCTTGGATAGGTTTTCGACTTCGATTACTTTGTCTCCGAGGCGTGGGCCGGGCGGAATGTACAGTTCGTTGGTTTCCGAGCGCTTCTGGAATTCGACCGATTGCATTTCTTCAAAGCGCGCCAAACGTGCCTTGGACTTGGTTTGGCGAGCCTTGGCACCCTGGCGCACCCACTCCAGCTCTTGCGCCATGGCTTTGTGGCGGGCAGATTCGGTTTTTTCTTCCTGCGCCAAACGCTTTTCCTTGGCTTCCAGCCATTGCGAATAGTTGCCTTCAAACGGAATGCCTTGACCACGGTCAAGTTCCAGAATCCAGCCCGCCACGTTGTCGAGGAAGTAGCGGTCATGCGTCACGGCGACCACAGTGCCGGTAAAGTCTTGCAGGAAGCGCTCCAACCAAGCCACCGATTCGGCATCCAAATGGTTGGTTGGCTCGTCAAGAATCAGCATGTCGGGGTTGGAAAGCAGCAGGCGGCACAGCGCGACGCGGCGCTTTTCACCCCCGGAAAGATGGTTGACGTCTGCGTCCCAAGGCGGCAGACGCAGCGCATCGGCGGCGATTTCCAACTTGCGATCCAAATCCCAGCCGCCCGCAGCGTCGATCTTGTCCTGCAATTCGGCCTGCTCGGCCATCAGCTTTTCAAAATCAGCATCCGGATCGGCAAAGGCATCACTAATGGCGTTATAGCGTGCTAAGACACTGGCAATTTCACCCATGCCTTCCATCACATTGCCGCGCACGTCTTTGTCTGGATTGAGTTGTGGTTCTTGCGGCAGATAGCCGATTTTAATGCCGGGCTGTGGGCGCGCTTCGCCGACGATGTCAGTATCCACGCCCGCCATAATGCGCAGCAGCGTGGATTTGCCCGAGCCGTTGTAACCAAGCACGCCGATTTTCGCGCCGGGAAAAAAGTTAAGGTAAATATCCTTGAGGATGAATTTTTTCGGCGGGACAATCTTGCCCACGCCGTTCATGGTGAAAATGTATTGAGCCATGGGGTTATTTTTTGCCGCTACCGAAGACGTAAAGATTGAGATTGGACACGTCCTCGCTGGCGCGGCGGAACAGTTGATCCAAGCTGATAATGGTGTATTCGAGCAAATTCACCGCGATGTAGGGGTGTTCGATGCGCAGACGCTTGTACATCGGGCGGGTGAGTTTGAGCAGGCGATCATGTTCGGTCGCGGCTTTCAGGCGTACCTGACGCGGCTTGCGGTCAAAAAAGCTCATTTCGCCCATCAGTTCGCCCTGGTGGACGCGGCCCACTTCAACCTCAGAGGCGGTGCTGCCGGTGACTAGGGCGACTTCGCCCTCGACGACGAAATACAAGGCCTCGCCGACCTCGCCAATATCGGCAATGGTCTCACCCTTTTTGAATTCGACTAGTTCGCAGTACTCGAGAAAGGCGGCATATTCGCTGATTTTCATGGTTTCGCTGCACCATTGGGTGCGCAGTTGTTCAACCAGTCGGGGATGTTCATTGACGGCAATCATGGCGTTATTCCTGTTTCATGACGTTATTGCGTCGTAGTTTAACCGAGATGGGGCGGCATAGTTGTTGTCTGAGCGCTACAGCCGTCGCACTTCGTCCAATCCTTCCAGGCTTTTTAGGCGTTCGATCATGGGTTGTAAATTGTCCAGGCTGGGAAGTTCAAGCTTGAGGCGCATGTGTACCTGTTCTGTGCGCTTGTCGCGGCGGCTGTCAATGGTGTTGACGCGAGCTTTGAACATGGACAGCACATGGCTAATGTCACTTAAGAATTCAGCACGATCTTCACCTAAAATCAGCAATTCAGCGCGCACCGCCATGCCTGCAAGGTACGGCCATTCCACGTCGATAAGGCGCTCGGGTTGCGTGCGGCGCAGGTTAGCGAGGTTGTGGCAATCGGTGCGATGCAGGCGCAAGCCTTGTCCACGGGTAATAAAACCGACAATCGCATCGCCCGGCATGGGGTTGCAGCAACGCGCAGGTTCGGCTTGTAATCCCTCAAGGCTCAGGCTGCGCGGAATGGCGGCAGTGGCAAGGCGGCGGGGCAAGGTTTGTGCTTCTTGAATGGTTTCATTGTGGGCGAGGGTGGTGCGAGCGGCATCCAAAAATGCGGCGTGGGATAGGTGTCCCTCGCCGAGTGCTTCCCACGCGGCGGTTTCGCTTTTGAATTTAAGTTTTTGCAGCAACTGCTCGCGTTGTTCGCGCGAAAGCCCCAAGCGGCGCACGGTTTTGTCCCAATGCGTATGACCTTCTTCACGCGCGCTGTCGCGCTCGCGTTGCTTGAACCAAGTGCGAACTTTGGCGCGCGCTCCCTTGGACACCAGATAGCCGCTTTTTGCATCCGCCCATTCGCGGTTGGGCGTGCCTTGTGGTGCGCGCATGAGTTCCACGCGGTCGGTGTTTTGTAGCGGTGTGTTGAGGGGGACGAGGCGGCCATTGACCTTGGCACCTTTGCATTGATGTCCAAGCTCGGTGTGCAGGCTATAGGCCAAATCCAGCGGTGTTGCGCCTTGCGGCAGTTCGATCACATGCCCTTTCGGGGTGAACACATAAATGCTGCGCACATTCAGCGCCCCACCTTCACCTTCTTTCAAAGCGAGGTGCAGGCGTTCCAGATCATCTTCAAAGCTGTCGTTACGCACGTGACCACCCGCCTTGTAACGCCAGTGCGCCGCCACACCAAGTTCGGCTTGATCGTGCATGGCGGCGGTGCGAATTTGTACCTCCAGTGTTTTGCCTTCGAGCGCGTGCACGGCAGTGTGCAACGATTGATAGCCATTCGGCTTGGGGTGGGCAATGTAGTCATCGTATTCGCTATGAATTGGCTGCCACAGGCTATGTACTACGCTCAGGGCTGCGTAGCAATCGCTGATATTCTCAACCTGTACCCGCAGGGCGCGCACATCGAAAAGCTGCGCAAAATCAAGCTTTTTGCGGCGCATTTTTTCAAAAATGCTGTAAAGATGCTTGGGGCGACCATACACTTTGGCGCTTATGCCTTCGGCGTGCAGCGCATGATCGAGCTGCTCGCGTACCGTGTGCATATAGGCTTCGCGTTCAACTCGCTTTTCATCCAGCAGGCTGGCAATCCGCTTGTAGGTTTCCGGCTCGACATGGCGAAACGCTAGGTCTTCAAGCTCCCATTTGAGTTGACCGAGGCCAAGGCGGTGCGCAATCGGCGCGAAAATATCCAGGGTTTCGCGGGCGACGCTTTGCCGTATGACCGGGTTGTCCACCAAGGGCAGGGCGCGCAAGCGCTCTAGGCGGTAGGCCAGTTTGATTAAAATCACGCGCACATCGCTGACCATGGCGAGTAACAAACGGCGCATGTTTTCGGCCTGTTGCGGACTTTCAAACGCGGCTTGCGTTTCACTAAAGGTGTTCAGCCGATGCAGCTCGGTGACCATGCGCGCGACGTGTGCGCCGTAAAGTGCTGCAAGCTCGCCTTCGTTGAAGCTTGCGCGCAGGCGCGGGTCGCCCAGCGTGGCGGCCAACAGCGTGTCCGGGTCGGCTTTCATCTCACACAATACAAGCGCCGCGCGCGCACCGCGTGGACGGGTTGGGTCGCCATCCCACGCCGCGCTGGCTTGAAAGCAGGCTTCGTGCAGCATGGGATTTTCTCCCGTTTGGGCGAGTAAATCGGCGCATAGGGCGGCGGGGTGCTGGTCGAGTGGGTGCTGCATGGCTTAAGCATGTCACAATGCCGACTTCTTGAGTACCCGGTGAAACCTTCATGAACCTGCCTTATGCCTTGGGCGCACCCGATGTTCACGGGCTGCTGCGCAGCCAAGCCGAAGATTTTGTGGTCGATGAGATGTTGGGCTTTGTGCCCGATGGACGCGGCGAACACGTATGGCTTGCGGTGCGTAAAAAAGGCGAAAATACCGCCTGGGTGGCCAAGCAATTATCGCGTCTTGCGGGGTGTTCCGAGCGTGATGTGGGTTATTCGGGGCTAAAAGATCGCCACGCCATAACCACGCAATGGTTCAGTCTGCCTGCGCCTCGCCGTGCGGTGAATTGGGTGGAACTTGGGCAGAAAACTGCAGCGGAAATCATCGTTATCACACGCCACGGGCGCAAATTGCGGCGCGGAACGCATCGTGGCAATCGGTTTTTACTTAAAGTGCGCAGGCTGGAAGGCGATTTGAGCGGCTTGAATGCGCGCCTTGAGCAGATTGCACGGCTTGGGGTGCCCAACTGGTTCGCCGAACAGCGTTTTGGGCATGACGGCGGTAATCTCGATGCCGTGCGTGCCTGGTTTGCAGGCGGCAAAGCGCCGCAGCGCGGGCAACAGGGTATGTTGTTGTCCACTGCACGCAGCGAGTTGTTTAACGCCATTCTGGCGCGGCGCATTAAAGATGGCACTTGGTTGCAACCCCTGCAAGGCGAGCCGCTGATGCTCGATGGTCGGCATAGTTTTTTTATCGCAGAACCGGGGGATGCGGCACTGGCCGAGCGTTTGACGAGTGGCGATGTGCATACCAGCGGTGCGCTCTGGGGTAAGGAGGGCTCGCAGGCTCAAGGCGAGTGCGCTGAATTGGAGCTGGCCGTGATTGCGGCGGATATCTTGTTAGCCGAGGGTTTGGTGCGCGAAGGCTTGGAAGCCGCACGTCGGCCTTTGCGGGTGATTCCCCAAGATATGCACTGGCATGTGGATGAGCGAAATTGCGTGTTGAGTGTGGGTTTTGTTTTGCCTGCGGGAAGTTACGCTACGGCGGTGATGCGGGAGATTGTATCCGTCACAGAATGAAAAAGCCCCCAACAGGTGGGGGCTTTGCGGAGTCACGAGCGAAGTTTATTTTTTACTTTGCCAAACGCTCAATACCAATGGCTTTCATGATGTACTTCTCATAAATCGGCTCGGAGCTACCTGATTTCATCTTGCGGATGAAGTACTTCTCGAAGGCGATTTTAGCTAAGTGTACCCACTTGCCCTTGGCGAACCAGTTGACATTACGCGGCGGGATTTGTGGCAGGGCGATAAACGCTGCGCCACGGTCGCCCATGTCGGCGAGGCAAATGGCTTGCCAGGTGCCTTTGTGGGTGGGCTCTTCGCCTTTAAGTTCTTGTTCGATGTTGTGAATAATCGCCGTGACCATGGATTCGATCATGTAGCCAGTTTTCGGTGTGCCGACGGGAACAGGGCAGACTTCGACCGGCGGGATGGCAACACATACGCCAGCGGAGTAGATGCTGGGGTATTTTGGGTTGCGTTGCTTGTCGTCGATCAGCACGAAGCCACCCGGATTGACCATGCCTTCAACGGAGGCCACAACATCCACACCACGGAAGGGCGGCAGCATCATGGAGTGGTTGAAGGGCAGTTCGTGGGTTTTGATGATGTTGCCCTGCATGTCGAGCTCTTCGACAAACATTTTGCCCGCTTCAACTTTAGTGGTGCGTGCGTTGCAAATCCATTTGATGTCGTGCATACGCAATTCGGATTCGAGCATACCCTTTGAGTCGCCTACGCCGCCGAGGCCAAGATGCCCGATGTAGGGTTCGGCGGTGACGTAGGTAATGGGCACTTGGTCGCGGATTTTTTTCTTGCGCAGAGCGGAATCCAAGATAAAGACATATTCGTAAGCCGGGCCATAGCAGCTTGCACCGGGAAGCGCGCCGACAATCACGGGGCCTGGATTGTCACAAAGTTTCTGGTAATCGGCGTAGGCCAGTTCGGCATGATCGACGGTACATACGGAATGGGTGTGGCCACCGTGCGGGCCGGCACCGGGAATCGCTGCGAAGTTGAGCTTCGGGCCAGTGGTGATAATCAGATAGTCGTAGCTGACGCTGTTGCCATTATCGAGGTGCACGGTTTTGGCTTCAGGGTCGAGCTTGGTCACGCTGGCGTGGATGAAATCGATGCCTTTGCGCTTGAGGTAGGGTTCGATGGGAAAGGTGATTTCATCACGAGTACGCCAGCCCACGGCAACCCAGGGGTTGGAGGGGGTGAATTGGAAGTAGTCGGTGGAGTTGATGGCGGTGATTTGATGTGACTTGCCGAGCAATTCGCGTGCTTCATACGCTGCGGGCATGCCGCCGATACCTGCGCCCATAATAACGATGTGTGCCATGTGGTTGCCTCTGCCCTTTAAAAATCTGGTTTTAAATCTGAAATCACTCGCCGCAGCAAAACATGTTTATGTTTGCTTGGCGCGCGGAGTTGTTAAGGGCAAAACTCTAGCATGTGCTTAAGGTATAGTTTCATTGGAGTGTCTTATGTCGCATTAGAGGAGTTTATCTGCAATTAAAGTCACAGCAAAACACCCGGATAAAGCGTGCATGTCTCTTTCACTATATGTATCGAGCGAGTAGCGCGAGAAACTCGCTGCGCGGGATGGGTTTTGCGCCAAGGCTTAGTAGATGATCGGTCGAGAACTGGCAATCAATCATGGCAGGCGTTATGCCTAATGCACCTTGGCACAAGGCAACGAGTGCGGCTTTGGATGCGTCGGAAACGCGGCTGAACATCGATTCACCAAAGAATAGATGCCCTATTTTGACTCCGAACAATCCGCCAACGAGAGTGTCGTCGCGCCAGCTTTCGATGCTGTGGGCGTAGCCCATGCTGTGCAGGCGCAGGTAGGCTTGCTGCATTTCTGAGGTAATCCATGTGCCGGATTGATGTTGGCGAGGCGCAGCACAGGCCGTGAGTACGCCGTGGAAGTCACGGTTGACGTGAATCTCGAATGGGTGGTTTTTAAGGGTTTTGCGCAGGCTGCGATGGATGATTAGTTCACCGGGAAACAGCACGGTACGTGGGTCAGGCGACCACCACAGGATAGGGTCGCCAGGTGAGAACCACGGAAAAATTCCGCGCCGATAGGCATTAAGCAGACGCGCAGGGGATAGATCGCCACCGACTGCGAGTAAGCCATTCGGTTCGTCCAGGGCAGTACGCGGGTCGGGAAAGAGGTTGTCGTGTGGGTCGAGTTGGTAGAGAGGCACGACCGTGACTGCAATTAATGAGTGTTAATGCGGCAAGCTGATTTGTGAGTCTTGCGCACGCTTGCGGAAGAGTACAGCCATGTGGCCAATGGCTTGCACGAGCTCGGCGTTACACGTTTCGCAGATGGTTTGGATAATGGCGCGTTTGTCGTCGCGATCCATACCGGGGACGCGCACCTTGATAAGTTCATGATGCGCAATCGCCAGCTCAATTTCGGCCATGACGGCTTCAGTGAGCCCGTGTTGACCAAGCAAAACCACAGGCTTGATGTTGTGGGCAAGGCTGCGCAGGTGGCGCATTTGATTGGCTTTGAGAGGCATGACAAGGTCGATCCGTAAAATATTAAGTGTGAGTTTAACACGCTACTCACGCTTATTGAGGTTGCAGTGCGCCTGCCTTGCTGCTTAGCGCATAGTGCGCCGCGCCAAAAAGCGTCATTTGCACGCCAAAAATCATGGCCGCGAACATCAGATGCAAAGGCTGCAAAAAGGCCGGGAAACCAAGTAACGCAAGGCTAAGTCCAAACATGAGTTCAACCACGACCAGAATCATCATGGCGCGGGCGAGGTTTTGACTAAGTTTATTGTCCGCGTATTTCACCACCCGCATACCGAGCCAAAGGCTGTATGCCACTACAAGCATGGCAGCAAAGATATGGATGCTTAGTGGTGTGCCCACCTGCGCCACCCATGTGGTGCGTTCGGCATAATTCAAGCCGATAGAGATAATGTCGATGCGCTCGCGCACTTGTACGCCAAGCGCGATTTGGATAATGGTTAGAATCATGCCGATAATCAGCCACATGCGTGTGGCATGAGCACCGCTGATGCTCATGCTAAGGGTTTTGCGCGTGGCATGACTAATGGCGAGAATCAGGCTCGCCACGACCAGTAAGGAAGCCATCATGTGCGAGGTGATAAGCACAGGATGCAGATTGCTATCCACCACCACTTTGCCCAGCCAGCCATTGAAACCAACCAGCAAAAACGCGCTAAGTGAGTACCAAAATACGGGTTTCATTTCGCGGCGCACGCGCCACGCCGCCCATAGCGTCCAGATGGACAAAAAGCCAATGGTGACGCCAGTTAGGCGGTTGAAAAACTCGGTCCATGTTTTGAGCGCGTTAAATTCAACATTGGCATAACCGCGATTGCGGTAGATTTGCTGGTAGTTTTCTGGCAGTTGCGAAACATCCGTGGGCGGGATGAGTTGACCAAAACACATTGGCCAATCCGGGCAGCCCATGCCTGCGCCCGTGGCGCGCACGGTACTCCCCACCGCAATCAGCATAAATACGGCGGCCACGGTAATCAGCGCGGCAGTAACAAAGTGGCGTTGGGCTTTAGACATGGGGGTGTTCTTCTTTAGAATTTGGTGCGTGCGCGGTAGCTTGCAATGCCACCGTAAACAAGTAAAGGCACAGCTAAACTCGCCAACACCCACAATACTCGCCCTGGCATGGCGAGCAATTCGCCGGTGTGGAGTTGGGGTAGCCATGCACCGGGGCTATCTGCAAAAGCGATAAACAAGGCGCTTGCGGCAATAACGAGTAAAACGGGTGCTGCGGTTAAGCCAAGTAGGGGGTGCAGACGGGCGCTTAAGTGTTTCTGCTTGCTTTGTCGGCGCAGAAACAGGCCGCTCAATGTTGTGAGCAATAAGCCCAAGGCGGCAAAACGTGTGACCCATGCGCCCCATGTGCCCAGCGTGAGCGTGGTGTGAAAACGATAAACCTGGGCATAAAAACTATCAGATGCGAGGCGACTGCCACGAATTTCAGCGGTTTGGGGGTGAATAAAAACTTCATGCTCACGGTTTTGTGCGTCCTTCATGATGAAGACTGTGTTGTCAAACGCTGTTTTGGCAGGATGAATCTCAACAACATTCAATTCGGGGAATTGCTTTTGTACGACGGATTGTAGGGATTCCATGCTTTGCGCAGGGGCAGAAGACCATGGAGCGGAGACAAGATCGACGTTGATAATGCGATCCGACTCACGCGCGAAACCCAGCAATGCGCCGCTCAGGCTCGCCAGCACCAAAGGCAGCGCAAATACAAGAGCGAGAATGGCGTGAAGTGAACGGGTCACGGGCGTATCAGCGCAGGTAATGGTCGGCGAGCAAGGCAGCGAAAATAAGCATGAGATAAAGAATGGAGTAGCCAAAGGTCGGCATGGCCATTTTACTTTCAGCGCCGGTATCAGGCTCACGATAAAGCTTCCACGCATACACCAAAAAAACCACGCCCAAAGCAGTCGCCGCGCCAAGATACAGCAGACCGCTCATACCAATGGTGGTAGGAAGCAGACTCACCGCGACCATCACCATGCTGTAGATCAGGATTTGATATTTAGTGTGATGAATGCCCTTGACCACCGGCATCATGGGAATGCCGGCTTTGCGGTAGTCTTCCACACGGCGGATCGCCAATGGCCAGAAATGCGGCGGTGTCCATACAAAAATAATCAAAAACAACACCAAGCCTTCAAGCGTGACCTGCCCCGTCATGGCAGTCCAGCCTAGCAGCGGCGGCGCGGCGCCGGCAGCACCACCCCACACGATATTCTGCGGCGTGTTGTGCTTGAGATAGACGGTGTAAATTACCGCGTAGCCAATCAGGGCAAAAAAGGTCAGCACGGCAGTTAATACATTGACCTGCCATACCAAAATAACCATGGACATTGCCGCCCAAGATAAAGCCACCAGCAAAACTTCTCGCGCGCTGACACGCTGTGTGGGTAGGGGGCGGCTGTGGGTGCGATCCATCAACGTGTCATAGCGCTCATCCAGCAGGTGGTTGATTGCCGCACCCGCAGCCGAAGCCAAGGCAATGCCTAGCAGGGCATAACACATACGCTCCCACTCCATGTTCGTTGGCCACGCACCAGCGGGAACGGCCAACAACATGCCAACAAACGCAGTGAACACGATGAGGAACACGACTTTGGGCTTGGCAAGTTCGTAAACTGAGCGAACTTTTTCCGTCAATGAATGGCGCAATGCGACCGCTTGAGTCATGTGCTATCCCCTCAGGCAAATGTGGTGTGTGATTTGATGTACTTTTTATACTTGAATAAAAAAATGTGCAAGAAATAAATAATGCTAATGACGTATTAATTTGATCCAAAGTATCGACACAAAGCTGGATTGACGCGGGTTGCCTTAGGCTTGCCAGTGTTTTTTACATCAGAATGTTGAGTGTTTTTATGAGTTGTATCTGGCATAAGTCGGATTTATAGTGCGTCAAATAACACAGGTTCATCTTTTTTGCGTGAGCTTGGGTTGTTGTTTCGTAGGGGTGCTTAACCCCGTATGTCTGCCCCTTGAGGGCGTGTCTTCTTGAGGAGGTTCAACAAAAATGACCCAACGTATCCGAAAACGAGTCCGAATGTTAGGTGTTGTATTGGCTGGGGTGATGTCGATGCCTATGGCAATGGCCGCTCCGCAAGCCAGCGGCGAGATGATGGGCAACACCTGTGGGGGTTGTCACGGCACGCAGGGTCACATTAAGGGTGAAGCCTTCATGCCCTTGGCGGGCATGAAAGAAGCCACCTTCATCAAAGCCATGACCGATTTTCGTGGCGGCGCCCGCCCGGCCACCCTGATGGGGCATGTGGCGCGCGGCTACAACGACGAGCAGATCAAGGCCATGGCCGAATATTTTGCCAAGGTGAAACCATGAGGAGCCCCGACATGCCTACCCCCCACACCCTTCCCGGCACCATGAATCGACGCGACTTTCTCAAGCTTGGTGGTCTTGCGACCGCAGCCGGAGCCGCGACCGTAAGCAACGTCCACGCGGCAGGCGCTGCCCACGTCGTCATCATCGGCGGCGGTGTCGGCGGTGCCACCACCGCCAAATACCTCAAGTTGGCTGATCCCAGCGTCAACGTCACCATCATCGAAAAGAACCCGGTGTATATCCGCTCCTATGGCTCCTCCGAAGTTGTGGTTGGGCACATCCCCTACAGCGCCATCGAAGTCCGCTACGACGACCTTAAGAAAAACTACGGCATCGAATTCATCTTCGACCAAGTCACAGGTTTTGATGCAGAGAAAAAGACCGTCCAAACCGCCGCTGGCCAAAGCATCAGCTATGACAAACTCGTGGTCTCCCCCGGCATCCAGCTCAAATACGATGCTATTCCAGGCTACAGCGAAGACATCGCCAACACCCAAGTACCAAGTGGATGGATTGCCGGCCCACAAACCAAGTTGCTGGCCGAACAACTCAAAGCCATGCCCCAAGGCGGTACCTTCGTCCTCGTCGCTCCCCCCAACCCCTACCGCTGCCCGCCCGGGCCGTATGAACGCACCGCTCTGGTTACCGAATGGATGCTCAAGCACAACCCCAAAGGTAAAGTCCTTTTGCTTGACCCCAAAGACAACTTCGTCACCGACACCACCATGCTGCAAGGCTGGAACCGCCTGTACAACTTTCCTATGCCCGCCGACTACGAAGCCAAATTCGTTGAAGAACTCAAAAAGAGCAAAGTCCTCGGTGAAAGCGACGGCGTCGCCCAACTGTACGAAAAAGGCATCCTCAGGAAGCCCACCGGCCCCAGCATGATTACCTGGATTCGTGCCAAGGAAGGGGGGCGCGTCCTCAAACTGGATGTGACCAACAAAACCATCGAATCCGAAAGCGGCGTGCATAAATACGACGTGCTCAACATCGTTCCTCCGATGGTCGCTGGCAAAATCGCCCAAGACATGGGGCTGACCGACAAAACCGGCTTCTGCCCCATCGACTATGCCACCTTTGAATCCAGCATTCACAAAGGTGTCTACGTCCTTGGCGATGCCAGCATCACTCCCATGCCCAAATCCGGTGCCTCCGCCAACACCCAGGCCAAAGTGGTCGCCATGGCTGTCCTTGCCTCCATCAAGGGACAAGCGCCTGGTGTACCGGCCTGGGGCAACGTCTGCTACGCCCTGGCTGGACACGAATACGGCGTTTTTGTGGTGGACGTGTTTGAACTCAAGGACGGCAAGATCACCAACGTCTCGGGCCCGCGTTACCAGATACTCAACGCCAGCGAGGCACAGATTCGCCTCGCGGCGCTGTATACCGAAACCTGGGTTCGTACCTTTACCGCTGATTGCTTTGCATAAGCAGTTGTTGATCTTTTAATTTTTATTTCAAGGAGATACGTGTCATGACTCCAGAAGAAGAGAAGAAAATTCTCGCAAGTTCACCGATGGGCACTTGGGTCATTCTCGCCGTCTACGGCGTGCTATTTACGTTGGCTTGGTTGGGAATGTATGCCTTGTTCCTCAGCCATGGCCCAGTGAGTTGAGTGCTGCGAGTTAAGTGCCGTGTTCCACAAGAGGAGTTTAAGAAATGTCCATGATTCATATTGATCCGCTAGAAAAGCGTTGGCTTTGGGCCATTGGCGGAATGTTGGCGATTTTCTGGGGTGTGCAAATCTATTACGCAGCGGCTGAGAATATGCACCCGCCAAGTAACGTCGAAGTGATTGATTCTGCCAAGCTGCACCTGAGCGGTGAGTTTGCCGAGGATAACCTGGGCGTGAAGAAGGAAGCCGATGGTTCGTACACCGTCACCATGGTGGCCGCGCGTTATGGCTTCTATCCACAAGAGATTGAAGTTCCGGCAAAGACCCCTGTGAAATTGCGTATTGCTTCGTTCGATGTGTTGCACGGTGTGCATGTGCCATTCAGCAACATGAACACCATGGTGGTTCCGGGCTATGTGTCTGAAGTTCACACCGAGTTTCAAACACCGGGAAGCTTCCCGATGATTTGTAATGAGTATTGTGGTTTGGGTCACGATTACATGTATTCCAAGCTGCATGTAACCGCTGGCAAGTCCTAAATTAAGGGAGAGACGAGTAATGAGCATTACAGCTGAACATGCTGCAAGTCTTGCCAGCAAGCCTTCCCGCCCGGCGGTGACGGCGGTGCAGGCTTACGGTAACAAATTAGGCCTGTGGAACATGTGGGTCGCCTTCGCAGCGCTCGCCGTAGGGTTGCCCATGGGCTTATTCCAGGCTGCGGAACGTAGCGGCTTTTTCCCGGGCATTGAAAATACGGCGGTGTATTTTGCCTCCACATCAACTCATGGCGTGTTGATGGCCTTCGTGTTGACTACGTTTTTCGCGATGGGTTGGGGATACCACACCATGGCGCACAGCGTGAACAAGAAGCCATTCTTCGGTTGGACGAGCTTTTGGGTGGCGCTCATTGGTACAGTCATGGCGGCCATCCCGCTCCTGACCGGGTATGCCTCGGTGCTCTATACCTTTTATCCACCTGAAATGGCGCACCCATCCTTCTATTTGGGCGCAACCTTGCTGGTGGTTGGTTCGTGGTTCTGGGTGGCCGATATGATTATCGCCTTTGTCCAGTGGAAGAAGGAAAACCCCGGCAAGCCTATTCCGGCGGTGATGTTCATGTTCACCATGACAGCTCTGCTCTGGGGCTGGACGAGCTTGGGTGTGGGTTCAGAAAGTTTATTCCAGCTGCTGCCCGTGGCATTCGGTCTTACGCCAACCATTGACGTGGGCTTGGCGCGTACCCTGTTCTCCTGGACGTTGCACTCCATTGTGTACTTCTGGTTGATGCCCGCTTACATCGCCATGTATGTGATTTTGCCAAGAGAAGCCGGTGGCAAACTGTTCTCGGATGAGTTTGCACGTATTGCCTTCGTCTTACTGTTTATCTTCTCCGTGCCGATTGGTTTCCACCATCTGTACCTTGACCCACAACAGGCCGCAGGCTGGAAATTGTTGCACATGTTCGGTACGTTCATGGTGGCCGTTCCGACCTTCCTGACTGGCTTTACCGTGCTGGCTTCAATGGAAATTGCAGGTCGCCTGCGTGGTGGTAAAGGTTTGTTTGGCTGGATTGGCGCTTTGGATTGGAACAACCCAATCGTGCTTGCCGGTGGCTTGTCATTGTTGATGCTCACTGTTGGCGGCTGGGGTGGCGTGTTGAACGCGTCTTATACTTGGGACGTCATGGTGCACAACACGCAGTGGATTACCGGTCACTTCCACCTGATTTTTGGTGGTACCACGGTCATCATGTACTTGGCGGCTGCCTATTGGTTGTGGCCGAAGATTACGGGTAATGCACTGTATTCGCGCGCCTTGGCCGTTTGGCAGATGTGGTTGTATTTCATCGGCATGGTGGTTTTGACCGGACCGTGGCATGTGCTTGGCCTTATTGGTCAGCCTCGCCGTGTGTCGTTTACGGATCAGTACGCAGCCTTTCCGGAATACGCGCAAATGTGGGGCATCTATGAAGCCTTAATGATTGTTGGGGCGTTGTTGGTGGTTGTTTCGGGTTTTATGTTTATCTACAACCTTTTCATGACCCACTTCAACAAAGTTCCCGCTGCCGATACCAAGGTGGAGTACGCCGTGGCCATCCATGAACCGATGCGCTTGCCTAACGTGTTGAATAGCCTTGCCTTTTGGAATTGGGCGATGGTGGCCTACATGCTTCTAAGCTACGGTTATCCGATTCTGCAGTTCTTCTTTATGGCAGGGGACAAGACTATCCCTTGGGGAGTTTGATTCATGAGTAACATGTATATTAAAACCGTTACGGGCATGAGCGTTGTTGTTGCTGCGCTGATGATGTCGCCAGTGTTTGCAGCTGAGCACGGGGTGACAACTGCACCCAAAGGATCATCGTCCAATGTGGCGTGGACAGCCGAAATGGTGGAGTTTGTCGCCAAAGGTGACAAGAACCGTGGTGGGCAGCTTAATCAAGATTTGTTTTGTGCCTCGTGTCATGGTCAAGTGGGCATCGCGCCATCGGCAAACTGGCCGTCTTTGGCGGGTCAACGTGCCGAGTACACCTTCAAAATGTTGAAGGATTACAAGGAAGGCAAGCGCAAAGGCAGCCATTCCGCCGAAATCATGACTGCTACAAGTCAGTTGGTTTCAGATCAGGATATGGCTGATTTGGCGCAGTTTTATGCCAGCTTCACCTTGCCGCCGTTGCCCGTAGGTGTCAGCTTTGATGCAGCTGTTGGCGCACAGTCCAAGTCCATCGTTACGCGTGGTGATGGCAAGCGCCTCGTTGCGCCCTGCCAGTCTTGCCATGTTGCCAATGGCGAAGGTCAGGAAACGGACACCCCGGCCTTGGCGGGTCAAACCCCTGATTATTTCATCAAAACCATGCAGGAATATAAAACCGGTGCACGCAGTAGTGATGTTTACTCGCGTATGCGCTTGATCGCCAAGGTTTTGACGGATGAGGAAATTGTGCAGATGGCTCATTACTATGCGGGTCTGACTGCGAAATAATATTGCTTTTTCGCTTATAACCTGAGCCCCGCAGTTTTTTTGCGGGGCTTTTTTCATTGGAAGACTGCAACGTGACTGACGAAAAAAATGTTTGTTATCACTGCGCGCTAGACATTCCGCGCGGGATTGACCTGCGCTATCCCGTGCTCGGTGAGGAGCGGGTGTTTTGCTGTGCCGGATGTCATGCCGCATGCAAGGCCATTGTTGATGCGGGCTTTGAGGAATTTTACAAATTCCGCGAGCAGGAAGGTGAAGTCAATGCTCAAGTCTTGCCTGATATTCTGCGCAACCTGACCTTGTTTGATCGTGAAGATGTGCAGCAAAGCTTTGTGCGCCACAGTGGTGAATTGCTTGAAGCCGCGCTCATTCTGGAGAATATCCGCTGCGCGGCCTGCATGTGGCTGAATGAACAGACCTTGCGCGCGCACCCGGGAGTGCTGGATGTACATTTGGACTATGCCAGTCATCAGGCTCGGGTGACTTGGGATCCGGCACAGACCAAATTGAGCGAGATTTTGCAGGTGATTGCCGCCATCGGTTATGTGGCGCATCCCTATGATCCGGCGCATCGTGAGCAACTGATCGAGGATGAGCGCCGCCGCAGTGTTGAGCGCCTGTTATTTGCCGGTTTACTCGGCATGGAAGTGATGTTTTTTTCCATTGCAACCTACTGGATGGGGGGGCATGAGCCGGGTGGGCAACTTCAGCTTTGGGAGGTCATTGGGCGTTGGACCTCCTTGCTGATTACGTTCATTATGCTGGTGTATTCGGGCGCGGATTTTTTTGTGGGTGCTTGGCGCGATTTGAAAAACAAGCGCCTAGGCATGGATGTTCCGGTGGTTTTGGGGATGGTGGCTGCTTGGGTCGGGAGTTTATGGGCGACGATTACAGGTGGCGAAGAAGCCTATTTCGATTCCATTGCCATGTTTGTGTTTTTTGTATTGCTGGCGCGAGTAGTGGAACTAAAGGGCCGACTCGCGGCGGCGAGCGCCCTCGATCATTTGATGAAGGTGATTCCGGCGACAGCCTGCCGGGTGGGCGAGGATGGCGATACAGACGTGGCGGTGGCTGACTTGAAAGGCGGCGATGTGGTGCGTTTGCTGCCAGGCGCAAGTGTGCCGGTGGATGGTAGTTTGTTGAGCGCATTCAGTAGTTTCGATGAGTCGCATCTCACCGGTGAGTCTGCGCCCGTGGTGCATCGAGAAGGTGATTGGATTGCTGCTGGAAGTTGTAATGTCGATCAGCCCGTTTTGATGCGCGTGGAGCGCGTGAGTACCGATTCAACCATGAATGAGCTGCAACGCCTGATGGATCGTGGTTTGTCGGAAAAGCCGAAATTGGCTGTTTTGGCCGAGCGCATTTCTGCGCCATTTGTACTGGTCACTTTGATTCTGGCGGCTTCGACAGCCTTGGTATGGTGGTTTATTGATCCCGCACATGCTTTGCCCAACACGATTTCTGTACTGATTATTACGTGCCCATGTGCATTGGCTTTGGCTACGCCGGTGGCTTTGGCCATTTCCGCCGGACGCTTTGCTGGTTTGGGTGTTTTGCCGATGCGCATGTCGGCGGTCGAGGCGCTGGCGCGAGCTAATACCCTAGTGCTGGACAAAACGGGGACATTGACACGCGGCAGACCCAAGGTTTCGGCCGTGCACGCCTTGGGTGGTTTGGACGAGGCATGGCTTCGAGCGTTAGTTGCGCGCATGGAAATGCACTCGGAGCATCCCTTGGCGTATGCTTTGCGTGAGGGGGTTGAGCCGTTGGATGCACCGCTTGAGGTACTTAATGTGCCGGGGCAGGGGCTGGAAGCACACTTGGATGGCCGGTGTTGGCGTGTGGGAACGCCGATCTTTGCCTTGCAAGGCGTAGCGTTAGCTGATGAGGCGCAAGCCTGGCTGCAAGCACATCTTGAGAGTGCCGGCATTGTGGTTGTGCTAAGTTGTGACGCAGAGTCGCGTGCGTTGTTTGTGCTGCATGATGAGATGCGCGAAGGTGCAGAGGTTTTTGTACAGCAAACGCGTGCTCTGGGCATGAAACGTATCATTATTTTGAGCGGGGATCAGCCTGCCGCCGTGCGTTATATGGCGGAAAAACTTGGTATTGATGAATATCACGGCGCGATGTTGCCCCAAGATAAATTGGCATGGATTGAACAGGCACAGGCGGCGGGTGTCAGAGTGATGATGGCGGGCGATGGTATTAACGATGCGCCCACACTGGCGGCGGCGCAGGTGTCTTTATCATTTGGCGCGGCAACCACGTTGGCTCAGCTGCATAGTGACTTTGTGCTACTTGGGCATGATTTGAGTGCCATTCCACCGGCCATTCGTTTAGCGCGCGCGACACGCCGTAACATCAATGCCAACTTGGCATGGGCTTTGGGCTATAACATTGTTGCCGTGCCTTTTGCAGCGCTTGGCTTTATCAGCCCATGGGTCGCGGCGGTGGGGATGTCACTCAGTTCCTTGCTCGTGGTGGGTAATGCCTTGCGTCTGAAAAATGTGGTGTTGCGTGAACCACACCAGAAGGTATAAATTAAGCTGATTGTGTATTAAATATTTCACGTAGGAGTTGAAGCTCATGAGCAAATCTGGTCGTCAAGGCGCGCCCGTAGCGGCTGTTGTGTTTTTGGTGTTGATTGTCGCCCTCGGTATTGCCGTGTATCTGAAATGGCAGCGCGCAAATGTTGATTTAGCGACCGTGGTCGATCAGTCGGTGATGCGGGTGATACCACAGGCGATTCCTGTGCCGGAATTCACGTTGACACGCATGGATGGCAAGCCGTTTGAACGCAAGAATCTTTTGGGCAAATGGACGTTCTTGTATTTTGGTTACACACTCTGCCCTGATGTCTGCCCGACGGAATTGACCGCACTGGCTGAAGTGGCTGAGTTGATACGCAAAGAAGGTGTGCAGTCGTCATGGCAGCAAGTGTTTGTTTCGGTGGATCCTCAACGTGATACCCCGGAGCAACTCGCCAAATTCGTGACCTATTTTGATCCTAAAATTATTGGCGTCACCGGTGCAGAGTCTGAGCTACGTCAAATGGCTAAACCCTTAGGGGTTGGCTGGGAAAAGGCAGCACTACCCACGGCGAATGATGCGGCCTCATCGTCTTATTTAATTAACCACACCACTTCAATTCTGTTGGTGAGCCCTGACGCAACCGTGATTGGCGTGTATCCTACGCCGCATGATCCAGTGGCGATGGTCAAAGTGTTTCGTACAGTCATTAACGAGTGAGGTGTTCCATGCGTAAATTGATTTTGGCTGCGGCCATGTTGACACCCTTGTCTGCGTATGCGGAGGTCAAAGTTGTCGATGCTTGGATTCCCGAAGCGCCGCCCAATGCGCAGGCGATGGCAGCATTTATGGTGATGGAAAACGATGAAGATAAAGAAGTCAAAGTGCTGAGCGCCTTTGCGCCGGGGTTTAACACTATCGAGCTGCATAAGTCGATGGAAGTTGACGGGATGCACAAAATGATTAAACAGGATGCTCTTGTGGTTCCTGCCAAGGGCAATTTGACCCTCAAGCCGGGCAGTTATCACATTATGTTGATTGGGGTACAAGACCCACGCCCCAAGGCCGGAGATGTCATTCCAGTTCGACTAGATTTTGCCGATGGCAAGCAGATGACGCTGCAAGTTCCAGTGAAAAAGCGTGCCGATATGATGAAACGCATGGAAAACATGCAAAAAATGCAGGGGCATTAAGCGACGACCTTGTTTAAGGCATAAAAGCCCTTAGCCTTGTCAGGCGTTGGTTTGTCCAGCGCCTGACTTTTTTGTATTGGAGATGCTTTTGAAGCGTACCGCAAGCAGCCAACGCTGGCTGCATGAACATTTTACCGACCCCTATGTACAACGCGCCCAGCGCGAAGGTTGGCGCTCGCGCGCGGTGTACAAGCTGATTGAAATCCAGGAGCGCGACCGTGTTTTGCGCCCTAGTCAGGTGGTGGTTGATCTTGGCGCGGCTCCCGGCGGTTGGACGCAGTATGTTTCCAGTCTGTCGGGGGATAAGGGGCGTATTTTCGCGCTGGATATTCTGCCTATGGATAGTTTTGCCGATGTGGACTTCATTCAGGGCGACTTTACCGAGCAGGCGGTTCTGGACACCTTGATGCAGCGCCTTGATGGACGCACGGTTGATGTGGTTTTGTCGGATATGGCGCCAAACATGAGTGGGCACGAGGGTGTCGATCAGCCGCGTGCCATGTATCTTGCTGAATTGGCGACTGAATTTGCCTTGCGGGTGCTTAGTCCTGAGGGCGTGTTGGTGATTAAATTGTTCCAAGGTGCAGGTTTTGATGACTATGTGCGGGAATTGCGCAAACAATTTAGCAGTGTCACCATGCGTAAACCCGACGCTTCACGTGCCCGTTCCCGCGAGGTTTATGCCTTAGCGCGGAACCCTCGCGTGATATAGTGCTCCAACACTTACTTTTTCCATGATTCAGCATTCAAGCTGAAACGAGGTTTTGCTTTGAACGACGTTGTAAAAAATTTACTTCTCTGGTTTGTGCTCGCCATCGTATTGATGACGGTTTTTAATAGCTTTCAAGGGGCGCGCACGCCTGTAAATGTACCCACCGCCTATTCGCAATTCATCAGCGATGTGAAGTCGGGTTCCGTACAGCGTGTGCAGATTGAAGGCAATGTGATTCGCGGCAAGATGACCTCTGGCAGCGAGTTCATGACCTACAGCCCGGAGTCGGATAACCGTGCGCTGATTGGCGATTTACTCAACGCGGGTGTGACTATCAATGCCGTGCCACCTGAGCGTCCCTCTTTACTTCTCACATTGCTGATTCAATGGGGGCCTTTCCTGTTGTTGATTGGCGTGTGGATATTTTTCATGCGCCAAATGCAGGGCGGTGGGCGTGGCGGTGCTATGAGCTTTGGCAAGAGTCGTGCGCGCTTGATGGGTGAAGATCAAATCAAAGTGACCTTTGCCGATGTGGCGGGTTGCGACGAAGCTAAACAGGATGTGGCTGAGTTGGTCGATTTTTTGCGCGATCCGGGTAAGTTTCAGCGTCTGGGTGGCAAGATTCCGCGTGGCGTGTTGATGGTCGGCCCTCCTGGAACCGGTAAAACGCTGCTCGCCAAGGCAATTGCGGGCGAAGCTAAAGTGCCGTTTTTCAGCATTTCCGGTTCGGACTTCGTAGAAATGTTTGTGGGTGTGGGGGCGGCGCGTGTGCGCGACATGTTTGAGCAAGCGAAGAAAAACGCGCCCTGCATCATCTTTATCGACGAAATTGATGCGGTCGGTCGCCAGCGCGGTGCAGGCTTGGGTGGCGGCAACGATGAGCGTGAACAAACCCTCAACCAAATGCTGGTTGAGATGGACGGTTTTGATGGTCACGAAGGCATTATTGTGATTGCCGCCACCAACCGCCCGGATGTGCTTGATCCGGCCTTGCTGCGCCCAGGTCGTTTCGATCGTCAAGTGGTTGTTGGTCTGCCTGATGTGCGTGGTCGTGAGCAAATTCTTAAAGTGCATTTACGCAAAGTTCCTGCCGCAAGTGATGTGACCGCAATGAACATTGCACGCGGTACACCGGGTTTTTCTGGCGCAGATTTGGCCAACCTTGTGAACGAGGCAGCTTTGCGTGCGGCGCGCACAGGTCGAAATGAAGTCTCTATGACCGATCTTGAATGGGCGAAAGACAAGCTCATTATGGGTACGGAGCGCCGCTCGATTCTGATGAGCGATGCCGAGAAGAAGCTCACCGCCTACCACGAAGCAGGGCACGCGATTATCGGTCGCCTCGTACCTGAGCATGATCCGGTATATAAGGTCAGTATCATCCCGCGCGGACGTGCCTTGGGTGTCACCATGTTTTTGCCTGAGCAGGATCGTTACAGCTACAGCAAGCGCAAGCTGGAAAGCTCACTCTCGACCTTGTTTGGTGGGCGGTTGGCCGAGGAGCTTATTTTTGGGCCAGATTCGGTCACGACGGGTGCATCCAACGATATTGAGCGCGCCACTGATATTGCCCGCAATATGGTCACCAAATGGGGTATGTCGGAAAAACTCGGTACCTTGAGCTATATGGAAGAAGAGGGTGAGGTTTTCCTTGGCCGCAGTGTGACCCAGCACAAGAATGTGTCGGATGACACCGCACATCTGATTGATGCTGAAGTACGTGCGATTATTGATCGCAATTATGAGCGTGCGCGTACCATTCTTGTTGAGAATATGGATATTCTGCACAGCATGTCCGAAGCGCTTTTGAAGTACGAAACGATTGATTTACCTCAGATTGATAATTTGATGGCGCGGCGTGAGCCGGGCGAACCCAAGGGTTGGGGTGAAGATCAGAATCCTCCGCAGTCAGGAGGTGGCGTTGCTATGGGTGAATCACCGAAAGAAGCGCCCACCAAGTCAGTTGGGGATGCGGCGAGCCAGCATTGACGCATGGCGGTGTTTGATTTGGCAGCATGGACACGCGAGCGCCCGCGTGTCATGGGTATTATCAATGTGACCCCCGATTCCTTTTCGGATGGGGGTCGTTTTTTTGCCCGCGATTCAGCTTTGGGGCAAGCCGAGCGCATGATTGCCGATGGCGTGGATATTTTGGATCTTGGTGCGGAGTCCACCCGCCCAGGAGCCATGCCTGTCAGTGCGGCAGAAGAATTGGATCGACTGGGTGGGATTTTGGAGTGTTTGCGCGGTGTGCCTGTGCCTTTGTCCCTGGACACCAGCTCAGCCGAAGTCATGCGTGAAGGCTTGCGTCTTGGCGTGTCGCTAATTAACGATGTGCGTGCCTTGCAGCGCCCCGGTGTGCTTGATGTGCTTGCGGCACATCCTGCTGCTGTGTGCCTTATGCACATGCAGGGTGAGCCGGGTCGAATGCAACATGCGCCAGCCTATGAGAATGTCGTCCATGAGGTTGAAAATTTTTTATTGAACCGGGCGCGAGCCTGTCTTGCTTTGGGTTTGCCTGCATCCTCCATCGCGATTGACCCAGGGTTTGGCTTTGGTAAAGATTTTGCGCACAATCACGCGCTTTTTAAGGCGCTGCCGCGTTTGGCGGGGCATGGTTTTCCTGTATTGGTTGGCGTTTCGCGTAAAAGAATGATTGCCGATTTGATTGGCCAAAGTGCGCCTATGGAGCGTGATGCTGGCTCGCTTGCTGCGCACGTCATGGCTCTGGAGCGTGGTGCGCGAATATTACGGGTTCATGCAGTAAAGCCTAGCGTGGATGCGGTTCGTGTCTGGGCTGGCTTGGTTTAAATCGTATTTTGATTGGAATAAAAGAGTGAAATATTTCGGAACAGATGGTATTCGCGGGCGGGTAGGGCAATGGCCTATGACCCCTGAGGTAGCTTTGAAACTGGGTTGGGCAGCCGGAAAGGTGTTGGCGAATAGCGGAACGCGCAAAGTCGTTTTGGGCAAGGACACGCGTATTTCGGGTTACATGCTTGAGTCAGCCTTGGAAGCCGGACTCATTGCCGCCGGAGTTGATGTGCGTCTGTTGGGACCAATGCCGACACCTGCTATTGCCTATTTGACTCGCACCCTGCGCGCTTCGGCAGGGGTGGTGATCTCGGCTTCGCATAATCCGTTTGATGATAACGGCGTGAAGTTTTTCAATGCCGCCGGAAGCAAGTTAAGCGATGTGCAGGAGGCGGCGATTGAGGCATTAATGGATAGTCCGCTGGAAGTGGTTGCACCGGAACACTTGGGTAAGGCCAAGCGCGTTGACGATGCCGCTGGTCGTTACATTGAGTCTTGCAAGGCAACCTTGCCCTTGGGTTCGAGTCTGGCGGGGCTGCATGTGGTGCTGGATTGTGCCCATGGTGCAACTTATCACGTGGCACCCAAGGTGTTTGCCGAGTTGGGGGCGCAGGTCGAGAGCATTGGCGTGATGCCGGATGGCTTTAATATCAATGCTGAATGCGGCTCCACTCACCCGGAAAGTTTGCGTGCAGCGGTACTCGCCAAGGGTGCCGATATGGGCATTGCCTTTGATGGTGACGGTGATCGGGTTGTTATGGTTGACGAGACTGGCGCTGTGCTGGATGGCGATGATTTGCTGTACGCCATTGTGCGCGAGCGCGTGGAGCAGGAAGGCTATTGCGGTGGCGTTGTCGGCACGTTGATGAGCAATCTCGGTCTGGAATTGGCCATCAAACAGCTTGGGTTGCCATTCCAGCGTGCCAATGTAGGCGATCGTTACGTGTATGAGGCGCTGCGTGAGCAGGGCTGGTTGTATGGTGGCGAGGCTTCCGGCCATATTCTTTGCCTAGATCGTGCAGGAACCGGGGATGGGATTATCGCGGCCTTGCAGGTGGTGGCCGCCATGCGCCAACGCGGTGAGCCCTTAAGCGCCCTGCGTCATTCAATTAGGAAATACCCCCAATTGATGTTGAATGTCCGCTTGCATAAGAAGGTTGATTTGGCGACATTGGATAAAGTTTGGCAGCGTGTAGCGGAGTTTGAAAAGGCTTTTGATGGTCGAGGGCGCATTGTATTACGTGCTTCGGGAACCGAGCCGTTGGTGCGTGTCATGGTAGAAAGTGATGACCATGAAGTGACACAGCGTACGGCGGAAGCACTCACTGCACTGGTGCGTGAGGCGGTTGAGGCGCTTTAACTAGCCTTATGCCTGAGTGTTAGAGTAGGTTGCTTTCCGTGCCTTTTAACATTAACCTTGCCGCCCGTTTCAAGAGCAGTGAACACAAGTCCCATGCGCAAACCGATTGTTGTAGGAAATTGGAAAATGAATGGCCGCAAGGCCACGATTGACCAACTCGTTGCCGGATTGCGCCAGGGTATTGCTGATCTTGATGCTGTTGATGTCGCCGTCTGTCCAAGCTATGTGTATATCACGCAGGCCGTTGACGCTCTGAGTGGCACCATGGTGGCAGTGGGGGCGCAAGATGCCGCTCTTGCCGAGCATGATGGTGCATTCACCGGTGATGTATCGGCGGCGATGCTGCACGATATCGGCTGTGCCTACGTGATTGTGGGACACTCTGAGCGCCGTGCCATTCATGGCGAAACGGATGCGCAGGTCGCCGAGAAGGTTAAGTATGTTTTGCGCTCCAAGCTTGTTCCCATTTTATGTGTGGGTGAAACGCTGGACGAGCGTGAGCAGGGAGTGACCGAAGCGGTGGTGGCACGTCAGCTGGATGCGGTGCTTGAGCAGGTGGGTATACAGGCTTTTGAGTACGTGCTTATTGCCTACGAACCTGTTTGGGCGATTGGTACGGGGCGTACAGCCAGTCCGCAGCAAGCGCAAGATGTGCATGCCTTTATTCGCTCTCGTTTGGCGGCTCACAATGTCGCAACGGCATCGCGAGCACGCATTATGTATGGCGGTAGTATGAAGCCTGAAAATGCCCATGAATTAATGGGGATGCCGGATATTGATGGTGGCCTGATTGGTGGCGCATCCTTAAAAGCTGAAGATTTTCTTTCCATTTGCCGTGCGGCGAGGGATAACACGTGATTGCTCTGTTAACAACATTTCATATTTTGGTCGGCCTAGCCCTGATTGGTCTGGTACTTGTGCAGCACGGAAAGGGTGCGGAAGCTGGTGCGGCTTTCGGCGGCGGTGCATCGTCTACGGTTTTTGGTGCGCGCGGCGCAGCGACATTTCTAAGTCGTTTGACCGCTTGGTTGGTTACAATTTTTTTCGTGACAAGTTTGTTACTTGCCTATATTGTGACCTCCGCTCCAAAGAGCGGGAGCGTGGTTGAATCTACGGCTCCGGTTGTGACAGAAGTTGTGCCACAGGAAAATAAGCCAGCTGATGTGCCGACAGCCAAGTAAATTTTTAGAAGATAAAGTTTTCGCGGATGTGGTGGAATTGGTAGACACGCCATCTTGAGGGGGTGGTGTCGCAAGACGTGCGGGTTCGAGTCCCGCCATCCGCACCAAATATGCAATCCTGGTCACTTGATATAACAAGTAGGCTCAGAGATTCGCAAAGACATTAAGAAGCGTTGTTGAACGCTCATAATTTTTACAACCACTATTGCTGTTACAGCAATGCAGGCAGCAACACGAGCAGTAAATAAAACTTTGGCACTCCAGTGTTGAAGTATTTTAAAGCTTGGTTGCGTAGGAGGAGTGAGTCGCATGCTTGAGAACTACCTTCCTGTTCTTGTTTTCTTCGCTGTAGCACTAGGTTTTAGTCTAGTCATGCTTGCTGCGGGCTTTGTGCTTGCCCCGCGCCGTCCGGATAAAGAAAAAGACTCCCCCTATGAGTGCGGCTTCGCTGCATTTGAAGACTCGCGCATGAAGTTTGACGTGCGTTTTTATCTGGTTGCCATTCTTTTCATTATTTTTGATCTTGAAATTGCCTTTCTTTTTCCCTGGGCCGTGGTGCTGGATGAGATTGGCGGCTTTGGTCTAGCGGCCATGGGGATTTTCTTGCTGATTTTGGTGATTGGTTTCATCTATGAGTGGAAGAAGGGGGCTTTGGAATGGGAATAGAGGGTATTCTCGACAAAGGCTTTGTCACTACTTCGGCTGACAAGTTAATTAACTGGGCACGAACAGGTTCATTGTGGCCGATGACATTTGGTCTTGCCTGTTGTGCGGTTGAAATGATGCACGCCGGCGCTGCGCGCTATGACTTGGATCGCTTCGGCGTTGTATTCCGTCCAAGCCCGCGTCAGTCCGATGTCATGATTGTTGCTGGAACACTCGTCAACAAAATGGCACCCGCCTTACGCAAGGTTTACGACCAGATGCCCGAGCCGCGTTGGGTGATTTCGATGGGCTCCTGTGCCAATGGTGGCGGTTATTACCATTATTCCTATGCCGTAGTGCGTGGTTGTGATCGCATTGTTCCGGTGGATATTTACGTGCCCGGATGCCCACCGACGGCTGAAGCCCTGTTGTACGGCATTATTCAGCTGCAAAATAAAATTCATCGTACCAATACGATTGCTAAACCCACTGTTGTGGCTGAGGCGGTTTAATGAAATTGACCCTGTCCAAAACTTTAGCCCAGTTGCGCGAACAGTTCTCTGTGCGCTTTCCCTCGGCTGCCACGCAGTTTATTGAGGACTGTAATGAGTTAACGATTGAAGTGCACGCTCAGGATATCTTGCGTGTATGCCAAGTGTTGGCCACAGAGGCTGAATTTGCCTTTGAGCAGATAATTGATCTCTGCGGCGTGGACTACAGCGATTACGGCAAGAGTGAGTGGTCGTCCGACGAGAAGGTGTGCAAAGGTGGCTATAACCGTGGTGTGCAGGAATCAACCGCTGGACGTATGAAGTTTGGCGATGAAATGCAGCTTTCGGACACCTCGCGCCCGCGCTTTGCCGTGGTCTATCACTTGCTCTCGTATACGTTTAATCAACGCCTGCGTTTGCGCGTGTATTGCGACGATACGGAGATGCCAGTATTGCCTTCGGTCACTTCGGTCTGGTCGGGTGCCAACTGGTTCGAACGCGAAGCTTTTGATCTGTTTGGCATTTTGTTTGACGGTCACCCTGATTTGCGACGCATTTTGACGGATTACGGTTTTGTCGGCCATCCCTTCCGTAAGGATTTTCCATTGATTGGCAATGTTGAAATGCGTTACGACGAAACCAAAGGGCGCGTGGTGTATGAGCCGGTGAGTATTGAACCGCGTGTACTCGTGCCACGGGTGATACGTCACGACCACCGCTATATTCTTTCGTCGCAGAAGAAGGGTTGAGTCATGCCTGAAATCGTCAACTACACCCTGAATTTCGGTCCGCAACATCCTTCGGCGCACGGTGTGCTGCGTCTTGTGCTTGAGCTGGATGGCGAGACCATTGTGCGTGCGGATTCGCACATTGGTTTATTGCACCGTGCCACCGAAAAGCTCGCCGAGAGCAAGCCTTACAATCAAAGCATTGGTTACATGGATCGTCTCGACTATGTGTCGATGATGTGTAATGAACACGCCTATGTCATGGCGATGGAAAAGATTGGCGGAATTCAGGTGCCTGAGCGCGCGCTGTACATCCGTACCATGTTTGATGAAATCACCCGCATCTTGAATCACTTGCTCTGGTTGGGTGCGCACGCGCTGGATATTGGCGCGATGTCAGTGTTCCTGTACTGCTTCCGTGAGCGCGAAGACTTGATGGATTGTTACGAAGCGGTCTCTGGGGCACGTTTGCACGCTACCTATTACCGACCGGGTGGTGTGGCGCGCGATTTACCGGATTCCATGCCGCAATACAGCACTTCTAAGTGGCATAACGCCAAAGACATCTCGCGTATGAACGAAGTGCGTCAGGGTTCGATGCTTGATTTCCTTGAGGATTTTGTTAATCGCTTTCCGGCCTTGGTCGATGAATACGAGACCTTGCTGACCGATAATCGTATCTGGAAACAGCGTACTGTAGGCATTGGCGTGGTGACTCCTGAGCGTGCTTTGGCGATGGGCTTTACTGGGCCGATGCTGCGTGGTTCTGGTGTTGAGTGGGATTTGCGCAAGAAGCAGCCTTATGCGATGTACGACAAGCTGGACTTTGATATTCCCGTCGGCGTGAATGGTGACTGTTATGACCGATACTTGGTGCGTGTGGAAGAGCTGCGCCAATCGAATCGCATCGTTAAGCAATGTATTCAGTGGTTGCGTAAAAATCCTGGTGAAGTGATTACGGGCGATCATAAGTTTGCTCCGCCGCGCCGCGAAGAAGCCAAGGCCGATATGGAGGCATTGATTCACCATTTCAAATTGTTCACTGAAGGCTTCTGCCTGCCTGAGGGTGAAGTGTATTCCGCCGTCGAACATCCGAAAGGCGAGTTTGGTATCTATCTAATTTCAGATGGTGCGAACAAGCCTTATCGTTTAAAGGTGCGCGCACCTGGTTTTGCCCATCTTTCAGGTTTGGACGAAATGTCACGCGGTCACATGATTGCCGATGTGGTAGCCATTATTGGTACCCAAGACATTGTATTCGGGGAGGTTGATCGTTGATGAACGAACAAGAACGTGCGCGCAAAATCGCCCTGTTAAGTGCTGATACGGTTGCAGAAATTGAGCATTGGCTGAGTAAATATCCAGCCGATCAACGCATGTCGGCCTTGCTTGCTGCGTTGAGCGCCGCCCAGCATCAAAACCACGGTTTTTTAACCACCGACCTGATGGATGCGGTCGCGTTTTATCTTGGCGTGCCTGAAATTGCTGCGTATGAAGTGGCGACGTTTTATTCAATGTTTGAAACCAAGCCAGTCGGCCAGCACAGCATTTCGATTTGTACCAATATTTCCTGTTGGCTGATGGGATCCGAACGTATTGTCGAGCATGTCGAAAATCGTCTAGGCATTAAAACCGGCGAGAGCACACCCGACGGCAAATTTTTCCTCAAGTGCGAGGAAGAGTGCTTGGCCGCCTGTGATGGCGGTCCAATGATGCAGGTCGATCATGTGTATTACGAGCGCCTGACCCCGGAAAAAGTGGACAGTATTCTTGATGCTGTTGCACTTAAGGATGGACACTGAACATGAGCACCCAAGTTTGTTTTGCAACGCGCCAGTTTGATGAGCCTTGGACGCTGGAAAATTATCTTAAGACAGGCGGTTATCAGTCCTGGCGCAAGATACTGGCGGAAAAGACGGATCCGGCAGTCATTATTGAAGAGTTAAAACTATCCAATTTGCGTGGTCGCGGTGGTGCGGGCTTCCCCACCGGTTTGAAGTGGAGCTTTATGCCGCGCAATGCGCCGGGGCAAAAATATCTGGTGTGTAACTCGGATGAGTCTGAGCCCGGAACGGCCAAGGATCGTCAGATTTTGCTGAACAATCCACATGCCTTGGTTGAGGGTATGGCGATTGGAGCCTACACGATCGGTGCGACTGTGGGCTACAACTACATGCGCGGCGAGTTTGGTGATCTGCCTTTCCAGCGCTTTGAACAGGCATTAAAAGAAGCCTATGAGCATGGTTTGCTCGGCAAAAATGTACTTGGCTCCGGTCTGGACATGGAGCTTTATGGTTCCTTAGGCGCGGGTGCTTACATTTGCGGTGAAGAAACCGCTTTGCTTGAATCACTGGAAGGAAAAAAGGGGCAACCGCGCTTTAAGCCTCCTTTCCCGGCCAACTTTGGTTTGTATGGCCGTCCGACGACGATTAACAACACTGAAACTCTGTCTTCGGTACCTGCGATTTTGCGCAATGGCGGCCAGTGGTTCGCCGATCTTGGCGTGCCCAACAGTGGCGGCACAAAGATGTTTTCGGTCTCCGGTCATGTGAATAAACCGGGTGTTTTTGAAATTCCTATGGGTACGCCGTTTGCTGACTTGTTGGGTATGGCGGGCGGAGTGCGTCACGGACACACACTGAAAGCAGTGATTCCTGGCGGTTCCTCGGTGCCTGTCGTACCTGCGGAGGTCATGATGCAGGTCAAGATGGATTATGATTCGCTGGCGAAGGCTGGCAGCTTCCTTGGTTCGGGCGGGCTGATTGTCATGGATAGCAGCACGTGCATGGTGAAGGCTTTGCGTCGGATTTCACGTTTTTATTACTCCGAATCATGCGGGCAGTGCACGCCCTGCCGCGAAGGCACAGGCTGGCTCTATCGTATGTTGACGCGCATTGTGGAAGGCAAGGGCGCGTTAGCGGATTTGGCTCGCTTGGATGATGTGGCCAGCAAAATTGAAGGGCGCACGATTTGCGCCCTTGGTGATGCCGCTGCTATGCCGGTGCGCAGTTTTCTTAAGCATTTCCGCCCAGAATTTGAATATTACATTGAGCGCGGCCATAGTATGGCCGAAGCCAAGATTCGCTAAAGGGCGCAGGGAGTAGCGATGAGTGATGATCTGATCTCCATTGAGGTTGACGGTAAGAAGCTGCATGGGCACCAGGGTGACATGCTGATTGAAGTTACCGATGCTGCGGGTATTCATATTCCGCGCTTCTGTTACCACCGCAAGCTGTCTGTCGCGGCCAACTGCCGTATGTGC
Organism: Halothiobacillus neapolitanus; assembly: GCA_020722165.1. Lineage (GTDB taxonomy): Bacteria > Pseudomonadota > Gammaproteobacteria > Halothiobacillales > Halothiobacillaceae > Thiofaba. The sequence continues at coordinate 31,424 of DYLI01000003.1, forward strand.
CTTGTTGAGGTTGAACGCGCACCGAAGACCTTGCCTGCCTGCGCAACTCCAATTTCAGAAGGGATGCGGGTTTTTACCAAGTCACCGAAAGCCATTATTGCGCAACGTGCGACCATGGAGTTTTTGCTCATCAATCATCCGCTGGATTGCCCCGTGTGCGACCAAGGCGGCGAGTGTGAATTGCAGGATGTCGCCATGGGTTACGGCGATGGCGTGGGTCAATACTCCGAAACCAAGCGTGTCGTGAAAGATAAAGACATCGGCCCGCTGGTGGCCACCGATATGACGCGCTGCATTCATTGCACGCGCTGCGTGCGTTTTGGCGATGAGATTGCTGGTGTGCGTGAACTTGGAACCACCGGACGCAGTGAGCATATGGAAATCGGGACGTACGTCGCCAAAGCCGTAAGCTCTGAAATTTCTGGGAATATTATTGACTTATGCCCAGTGGGTGCGCTTACGGCCAAGCCTTCTCGCTATATGTTCCGGCCATGGGAGCTGGCGCAGCATGCCGCCATTGCGCCGCATGATGGTCTCGGCTCAAACATTTACATGCACATTCGTGAAGGTGCGGTCATGCGCGTGGTGCCGCGTGAAAATGAAGCAGTGAACGAAGTTTGGTTGTCGGATCGCGATCGCTTTAGCTATCTCGGTATTCAACATCCCGACCGCCTGACAAGTCCGATGATTCGTGTCGAGGCTGGCTGGCGTGAGGCGAGCTGGGAAGAGGCACTAGAAGTTGCAGCTAAAGGTCTTAAAGCAGCGGGTGCGGATTTGCACACTCTAATTGCGCCCCATGCAAGCTTGGAAGAGTTGTATCTTGCGCAAAAACTCAGCCGTGGACTCGGTTCAAACAATATTGACCACCGTTTGCGTCAGCGTGATTTCCGCGATCAGGCGGCCTTGCCTGTAATGCCGTGGTTAGGGCATGACGTGGCTGAGTTGGAGCAACGCCAAGCCGTGTTGGTCATTGGTAGCCATATTCGTCATGAGCAACCACTGTTGGCGCAGCGTTTGCGTAAAGCCGCGCTTTTGGGTGCCAAGATCAGTTTTGTTAACCCATCGGCCTTGCCACAAACCTTCACTGTGTTGGAAAACTTGGCCGTGGGCAACGATGGCATAGTGACTGCTTTGGTGGGCATATTGTCCGCGCTGGCTCCTAATGATCTTGAAAAGAACATAGCCCCCCTGGTCGCCAAGGCCGTTGTTGAAACTCGTCATCAAGCCATAGCAGCATCCCTGAAGAAAGCCAAGCGTGCCGGCGTGTATCTTGGTGCATTGACGCAGGCGCACCCTGATTTGTCGCTCATCCGTCAACTTGCGCAAGCCATTGCACAGCATAGTGGTGCAACATTGGGTGAATTTGCTTCGGCGGGCAACAGTGCGGGTGCGTGGCTGGCGGGTGCGCTGCCGCATCGCTTGCCCGGAGGTGGAGCTTCGGCAGAGCAAGGCTTGAATGCGGTTGAAATGTTATCTAAGGCTGCAAAAGCAAGCATGTTGATCGGTATTGAACCGGAGTTCGACAGTCTTCAAGGTCAGGACTCACTCGCGGCATTGAAGCAATCCTCTTTTAACGTAGTGATTAACCCATTCATGAGCGATGTCATGCGTAGCTATGCGCATGTGATGCTTCCAATGGTCACATTTGCTGAAACCTCGGGAACGTATGTCAATACCGAAGGTTTGTGGCAGGGGATGCGCGCCGTGGCGCGCCCCTTGGGTGAAGCACGCCCCGCGTGGAAGATTCTGCGTGTTTTGGGCAATTTGCTGAATTTGGAAGGCTTCGAATACATGAGCTCCGAGGATGTGCGTGATGAATTACGCAGTGCCTGTCAAGACGTGCAATTAAGCTCAAACATTGAGCCTGTAGATGTTGCTGTGCCACAACCTGCTGGCGATCATGGAATGCAACGCCTAGGTGGCGTTGCTATGTTCTGTGTGGACGCGCTGGTGCGCCGTTCTGCATCCCTGCAGGAAACAGCGGATGCGCAGGCTGCAAAAAATGTTCGGCTGCATCCGGAAGAAATCCAACGATTAGGCTTGGCGATTGGTAGCATGGTTGAGGTCGCGTCAGGCATGAATAAAGTACATATGGCAGTGCAGGCAGATGAGAACCTGCCAGTGGGTTGCGCATGGATTGCGTACGGTACCGCTGTCAGCATGGCGCTGGGTAATGCCTTGCACGTTCAGATTAAGGGGGTGTAGGTCGTGGCCGAATTTCTCTCCCCGCTGTTGAACTTGTTTCCTGAGGGTTTACGTGCACTGGTTTTGATCCTGATTCAAATCATGTTGGTGGTTATGCCGCTCGTTATTGCGGTGGCTTATACAACTTATTTTGAACGCAAGATTATTGGCTATATGCAAGTTCGTATCGGCCCCAACCGCGTCGGTCCCTTGGGTTTACTCCAACCATTTGCCGATGTATTTAAACTGATGTTCAAAGAGATCATCATTCCCACGGCGGCGAACAAGTTTATTTTCTTTACGGCTCCTGTGCTTATTCTTTTCGCAGCTTTAGTGGCTTGGGCTGTTGTTCCATTTGATGATGGCTGGGTCATTGCTGATGTGAACGCGGGCTTGCTGTATGTGCTGGCTGTGGGCGCTGCGGGGGTTTACGGCGTAATTTTGGCGGGTTGGGCTTCAAACTCTAAATATGCCTTGCTGGGTGGTTTGCGTTCAGCCGCACACAAAATCGCCTATGAATTAGCCATGGGATTTGCGCTGGTCGGTGTTCTGATGGCAAGTCAAAGCCTTAATCTTCAAGATATTGTGCGCGCACAGAGTGGCAGTATTTTGCATTGGTATTGGTTGCCTCTTTTACCCATGTTTGTGGTGTATTTTATTTCCGGCGTGGCAGAAACCAACCGCGCCCCTTTTGACATTGCCGAAGGCGAGTCAGAAATCGTCGCTGGTTTCCACGTTGAATATTCAGGCATGGGCTTTGTGTTGTTCATGCTCGCTGAATACGCCAGTATGATTCTGATTTCCGCGTTGACCGCGATTATGTTTCTTGGTGGCTGGTTATCACCATTTCAAGGAACATTTTTAGAGAGTGCATTTGCATGGATTCCAGGCATTTTCTGGATGTTCGCGAAAATCGCCGTTTTACTCTTCGTGTTTATTTGGTTCCGCGCGACCTTCCCGCGTTATCGCTATGATCAGATTATGCGCTTGGGTTGGAAGGTGCTTATCCCCGTCACCCTGATTTGGATTGTGGTTGAAGGTGTTGCCATATATTTCAAGCTTGGTCCTTGGTTTGCGTAATGGAGCCAATGTATGAATAAAGTTAAACAGTTTTTCAAAACATGGTTTCTTTGGGAGTTGCTGCTCGGTATGCAGCTTACCGGGCGTTATTTGTTTGCTCGGAAATTTACAGTGCAATATCCTGAAGAAAAAACGCCCATGTCTCCGCGTTTTCGTGGTTTACATGCCCAGCGGCGTTATGCTAGCGGCGAAGAGCGTTGCATTGCCTGCAAGCTCTGTGAAGCGGTATGTCCTGCGGTAGCAATTACCATTGAATCTGAGCAGCGCGAAGATGGTACCCGTCGCACTACGCGCTACGATATTGATCTTTTCAAGTGCATTTATTGCGGGTTTTGTGAAGAAGCCTGTCCGGTGGATGCTATCGTTGAAACGCGAGTATTTGAATATCACTTTGAAGCGCGCGGCGAGCACATCATGACCAAGGATAAACTCCTTGCCATGGGTGATAAATATGAAGTGCAAATTGCCGCCGACCGTTTGGCTGACGCTCCTTATCGTTAATATTGTTCTTACCATAAATACGGAAATGCCATGAGCTTTATCAAGCTACTTTTTTTAGTCTTCGCCTCAAGTGCAGTATTGTCGGCCTTCATGATGATCACTACACGTAATACGGTGTATGCGGCATTATATTTGGTATTGACCTTTTTCAGCACGGCATTGGTTTGGATGCTATTGGAAGCTGAATTTTTAAGTATCGTGTTGATTCTGGTGTATATCGGTGCGGTAATGGTTTTATTCTTGTTTGTGGTAATGATGTTGGATGTTAATACCGCAGCAACTCGCGAAGGTTTTGTGCGATTTTTGCCTCTTGGGGCCGGCGTTGCCATTCTAATGATCCTTGAAATGTCTCTGGTTTTAGGACCCAAGTTGTTCGGCTTGGATCTATATCCTGCTCCCGTACCCAAACCAGCGGATCACAGCAATACCGAAGCCATTGGTTCAGTTTTGTATACCGTCTATGTGTACCCGTTTGAAATTGCTGCAGTGATTTTGTTGGTTGCCATGATTGCAGCAATTATGTTGACGCTGCGCCGCCGGCCAGAAACGAAATATCAGGATGCAAGCGCGCAAGCCAAGGTACAAAGTAAGGACAGGGTACGCATTATCAAAATGTCTGCTGAACCTCGTATCACTGACGTGGCAAAATAAGGAGAAGGCTCATGATGGCGATTGCTTTGTCCGATGTGCTGATTTTTGGCGCGATCCTTTTTGGATTGTCACTGGCAGGAATTTTTCTTAATCGTAAGAACGTTCTCGTTTTGCTCATGAGTATTGAGCTGATGCTGCTTGCGGTGAACATAAACTTTGTCGGTTTCTCACATTTTCTTGGCGATACCGCAGGGCAGGCTTTTGTATTCTTTATTTTGACGGTTGCAGCCGCTGAAGCTGCCATTGGTCTTGCGATTTTGGTGGTGTTGTTCCGCAATCGCCGCAGTATTAACGTCGATGACCTCGACAGTGTGAAAGGTTAAGCCGTATGGAAACGATCTACCTCTGGATTGTGCTTGCTCCCCTTATCGGCTCGATTATCGCGGGTCTTTTTGGTCGACAAATTGGTCGTGTGGGCGCGCAGACCGTCACGATTGCTGGGGTGGCTGTGTCATTTGTACTGGCGCTTATTGTATTCAAAGCTCATGTGCTCGATGGTGGAGTCATTTTTAATGGCACCGTATATACGTGGCTTTCGAGCGACTTTTTTACTTTTAACGTCGGTTTTTTAGTCGATAACTTGACCGCAGTTATGGTGGTCATCGTCACGAGCGTAAGCTTGATGGTACATATCTATACCATCGGCTATATGGCACATGACGAAGAATTATGGCCAGAAACCAGTCGTGCGCGTGCCGGTGGTTATCAGCGCTTCTTTAGTTATATTTCCTTGTTCACCTTCTCCATGCTGATGCTGGTGATGAGTAATAACTTCATGCAGCTGTTCTTTGGCTGGGAAGCTGTAGGCTTGGTATCTTACCTGCTTATCGGTTTCTATATGAATCGTGAAACCGCGATTTATGCCAACTTGAAAGCCTTTATCGTTAACCGTGTGGGTGACTTTGGCTTTTTACTTGGGATCGCTGCAATATTGGTTTATACGGGTTCGATGGATTATCACGAAGTATTCAAACAAGCGAATCAACTTGCCGGTATCCAAGTCGAATTAATTCCGGGTATTGAGTGGTCGCTGATCTCTGTGATTTGTGTCTTGCTCTTCATCGGAGCCATGGGTAAGTCAGCACAGATTCCATTGCACGTTTGGCTGCCGGATTCGATGGAAGGTCCAACACCTATTTCTGCATTGATTCATGCTGCAACCATGGTGACTGCGGGCATCTTTATGGTCGCACGTATGTCGCCCATGTATGAACTTTCGGAAGCCGCGCTGTCGTTCATTATGTTGATTGGCGCGATTACCGCGTTCTCCATGGGTTTGCTGGGTATTGTCGCCAATGACATTAAGCGCGTGGTTGCTTTTTCCACACTTTCTCAGCTTGGCTACATGACAGTAGCGCTTGGAGCCTCGGCCTACTCGGCAGCCATTTTTCACCTAATGACCCATGCCTTCTTCAAGGCGCTGCTGTTCCTTGCAGCAGGTTCGGTGATTATCGCCATGCACCATGAGCAAGACATCCGCAAGATGGGCGGGCTGCGTAAATACATGCCGATTACCTTCTGG
>DYLI01000003.1:37461-40240 GCA_020722165.1 Halothiobacillus neapolitanus
TTGCATGAGTCACCATGGGTGGTCACTGTTCCGCTGATATTGCTGTCTATTCCCGCTGTCATAATTGGCTGGGTGGCGATTGAGCCGATGCTGTTTGGCGACTTGTTCAAGGGCATAATCATGATAAGTAGTACGCATGATGTTCTGGCTCAAGTGGGTTCTCATTTTCACGGCGCATGGAGCTTTGTCTTGCAAGGTCTGATGAGTCCAGCCGTTTGGCTCGCCGCTGCGGGTGTATTACTGGCGTGGTTAACAACCATGAAGTTCCCTGTCGTGGCTCAACAGGCGGAGCAGCGTTTTTCATGGTTGAATCGCTTGCTTAAGAATGGCTTTGGCTTTGATGATTTCAACAAGGCTGTTTTTGAAAAGGGCAGTCTTGGTTTGGGTCGTGGGCTTTGGAAATGGTCTGATCTGAAATTGATTGATGGATTCATGGTGAATGGCACGGCTCAGTCCGTAGGACATTTAGCTGACGTTTCACGGCATATGCAGACAGGTTTAATGTACCACTATGCTTTTGTCATGATTTTCAGTGTTTTAGCGATTATGACTTGGGTGCTGTTTTTTTGATTAAAACAGCATTCGCATTTAACTTTTAATAATTAGGACTCCTGGATGCTTGCCAATTGGCCCTTACTTAGTTTGCTTGTATGGCTACCCATGCTTAGTGGCGTGTTGGTTTTGCTTTTTTCCGGGCGTTCATCACAGATGGCGCGCTGGTTAAGCTTAATTGCCAGCCTTGCCATTTTCTTGCTGAGTTTGCCGTTGGCATTCGATTTTGATGTTGCGCAATCTGCGATGCAGTTTGTTGAGCGCTATCCTTGGGTGCCAAGTTTCCATGTCGAATATTTCCTCGGCGTTGACGGTATTTCCATGCCCTTGGTCTTATTGACGACATTTACTACGGTATTAGTGGTGCTGGCGGGCTGGGATGTTATTGAAGAAAAAACAGCGCAATACATGGCGGCTTTCCTGATAATGGAAGGTATGATGATTGGTACGTTTGCTGCACTTGACGCTATTCAATTCTATTTCTTCTTTGAAGGTATGCTGATCCCCATGTACCTGGTGATTGGTATTTGGGGCGGACCACGTCGCGTTTACGCCACCATGAAGTTTTTCCTGTACACCTTTTTCGGCTCGGTCTTTATGTTGATCGCGCTGATTTATATGTACTTCCAGGCTGATAGCTTCAGTATTCTTGATTTTCATAAGCTTCCGCTCAATATGACTGAGCAGATTTTGATTTTCTTGGCCTTTTTGATTGCTTTTGCAGTCAAGATTCCGATGTGGCCAGTGCATACTTGGTTGCCTGATGCCCACGTTGAAGCACCTACCGGTGGTTCAGTCATTTTGGCAGCCATTATGCTAAAAATGGGCGGTTACGGTTTACTGCGCTTTTCATTACCGATCACGCCCGATGCCAGCCAGGTACTCGATGCGTTCATGATCTTCCTGTCCTTGGTAGCGATTGTGTATATCGGTTTTGTGGCGCTGGTGCAAAGCGACATGAAAAAACTCGTGGCGTATTCATCGATTTCACACATGGGTTTTGTCACTTTGGGTATGTTCGTGGTCTTTATGATTATGGCCAATCCAGTCGGCGACGGCGGCGCATCGCTTGCACTTGAGGGCACCATGATTCAAATGGTGTCACATGGCTTTATTTCAGCAGCCATGTTCCTTGCCATTGGTGTGATGTATGACCGTCTGCACTCGCGCGAAATATCATCGTATGGCGGTGTTGTTCACAGTATGCCGATTTTTGCGGGTTTCTTTGTGCTGTTTGCGATGGCGAATGTGGGTCTACCAGGGACATCAGGTTTTGTGGGTGAATTTATGGTGATTTTGGCAAGTTATAAAGCTAATTTCTGGATTGCACTCACGGCTGCGCTCAGTTTGATAATTGGTGCGGCTTATACCTTGTGGATGGTTAAGCGGGTTATCTTTGGTGAGGTGCGTCATGCCGAGGTATCCAAGATGCCTGATCTGAATGCCCGCGAAATGGTTATTATGTTCAGCTTGGCGTTTTTCGTCATTCTATTAGGTGTCTGGCCTGATCCTCTGGCCAATGTAATGCACGCGACCATTGATAATCTTGTTCAGCATATTGCTCAATCCAAGCTTTAAGCACGGAAATACTCATGACCTTAGATGCGCTCAACTTAATGCCAATTTTGCCGGAAATTATTCTTCTGGTTTTGGCCTGCTCCATTTTACTCATTGACGTATTTATGCGTGCAGGCTCGCGTGATGTCACGTATTGGTTGACTCAAGTAAGCCTGGTAGTAACTTTTGTGGCCGTGTTGTCAGGTATGAGTATGGATCAGCGCTTGAGCTTTGACGGTAGTGTCATTAATGATGGCCTTTCAGACGTCATGAAGTCGGCGATGATTTTGATGACGAGCATGGCTTTTGCACTTTCACGCAGCTACCTGAAGGATCGAGATATTCATAAGGGCGAGTATTACATTCTCGGCTTGTTTGGCTTGCTTGGTATGATGATTATGGCAAGTGCCTATAGTCTGCTTTTGATCTATCTTGGTTTGGAGCTTATGTCGCTAGCGATGTATGCCATGGTGGCCATTCATCGTGATGATATTCGCTCGTCCGAAGCGGCGATGAAATATTTTGTTTTGGGCGCTTTGGCTTCTGGATTACTTTTATATGGTATGTCACTGCTATATGGTATTACTGGATCACTTGATATTGCGGTTATTCACCAAGCCGTGCTGGGTGGTGAAATACCTAAAATTGCCTTGTTGCTTGCCATGTTGTT
>DYLI01000076.1 GCA_020722165.1 Halothiobacillus neapolitanus
GGCGTGAACGCTGAAAGATTCTTTTGATATCCGGTTGCGTAAAGCATGGGGCCTAACGCCAGCCCATCCAGTAGCGAGGGCACGGGATGCAGGGTGTTGGCATAGAGCTCGTACATGCGGTTATCGGCCACACCCACGCCCTTGAGTTGCGCAAAGCCAAGTGAGCCTTCGGCCTTCCATGAGCCCAGCGTGCTATAACCTTCCAAATCTAGCCCTTCACGCATCACCTGTCCCCATGTTGTGATCGGCTTGTCTGCTGAGGCGGGTTGGGCGCTGCCGCTGGTAGAAAGCACAGACTGTTCAACATTGCGCCGCGCCAGACGGATGCGCCCGCCCTGCTCACTTTCCAGCCAACCCAGCCCCAATTCGCCACGCCATGTGGGGTCAAGGATACCGCCTTGTGGGGTGCTACCGAGTCCTAGCGTCCACTCGTGCCCCTCCGGGCTGAAGTAACGTCCCTGTAGATAAACATCACGCAGGGTGTGCGCACTCTGTCGTTCGTCCTCGGCATTAAATACACGGGCTTCTGCCCTTAGGCGGTAACGTTCGCTGCTGGTCATGCCTTCGAGCCGCAGGCCGTTGGTGCGGAAATTGCCTTGATCGAAAGGGGTCTCGCTGTTCTTAATGTATAGGTCGGTGCGAGCGTAGCTGGGCTGCGCTTCCGGTTGGTAAGGAGTGGGCAGGATTCGAGCGTTTTCATCCACCTTGACGCGCGGGTTGGGAGGCTGTTTTAGCAGACGCTCTCGTGCGACCGGGTCGGCGGTTAATCCGGCGAGCGGGGTGTCTGCCCCCAGTGCGTCGTTGATGCGGTAGGCATCGCTGAGTTTGTTTTGCGCATTCAGGCTGAAGATCAATCCCTCCGCCGCACCTTGACTGGGTTGCAGGCGCAGGCTTTGTTCAAATGCGCCACTGGCATGGTCGTATTGTGCGAGCTTGTAATGGCTCCAGCCGAGAATTTCCTGCTCGCCTGCATCCAACGGACGCAACTTGCCGAGTGCCTCCAGTTGCACGATGGCCTGCGGGAAGTCGTTCGCCTTGAACGCATGCAGCGCGTAGGCTTGATGCGTCTGGATGCGCAGTTCGCGCCAGATGTCGTCGTCGGGCATGAGCCCAAGTTGCTTGAGTGCGGCAGCATAGTTGTTTTGTACAAGTTCGGCGCGCACGACATTCGCCATGTCCTCGGCCTGGTTCGTCCAGCTGGCGACGTGGGTGAACCAGCGCTGGGCGAGCGGCCAATCGCCAACGTGCCGGGCCGCCCAGCCTTGTAGGCGTGCTGCACCCGCGTTGTGCTCGCTAAGGATACGAGCCTCGAAGGGCTGAAGTATGTCGAGCGTCTGGGTATAGCGCTGCGTTTGAAAATCCTCATTCGCTTGGGCTAGGGCGCGCGTCATTGCATTCGCCGGCTTGGGTTGCTTGTTACGGCTGGCCGGACGAGTGCGCTGCGGCGCGGGTGCCCGAACCTCCCGCGAGGTTGGTGGCGCTGCGTTGGTTTCAGGTTTGGCTGCCTGGGCAGGAGCAGGTTGTCGGGCATCGCGCAGTAACTTAACTGTCGAGGGCAGTGGCGTGATGCTAGGCTCGGGGGCTAGGGGTTGCTTGCTCATCTGGGCGGGCTCGGCCTGCGCGGTGGTCAGAAAACCCAGCTGAACCAAGCATAACCACACCGCGTTAGCTGTCACGGCACAATCTCAGTCTGTGCAAGCTGGCTGAGCAGAATCAGCACGCTGGAGTAATAATCCTCGCCTGCGAGTGGCGGGGCATTGAATCGCTCGGTAGACCTCGGCGGAAGACAGTGCTGCATGAGCCTCTGGACTGAGCGTGCGCCCGTCGAGAGTGCATAGGGCGCTAGTTCGCCGCTTTGCAGGTCTATCCAAGCGGGCGTTGCTGCGCTGCGCCATTGCGCATCCACACGGGCATAAAATTCGGGCAGCTTGAGCTTCCCCCAGCAGGCGTAGAGCGGGATACGCAACGCATCAAAACTAAAACGCGCTGGCCAACCGGATGCGGGTGTCAGCTCGCCGGCGGGGGATATCTGTAGCCAGTCACTGGGAAGCTGGGGCGATCCAAAGCGGGCGTGCTGCATGAGGTTTTCGCCGCTGGCGCGCAAGGCACGCCAATCGGGAGAGGGGTCAATGCCTTGTAACTCCTCGAAGGCGGGGAAAATCCAGTAAGAGAGGTTGACGACTAGCCGATCAGCATGTTCAAAACCCTGTGCACCGGGAAGCAAGATCAGACCAAAGGCGCTGGGGCGGGTGAGTTTTTCTCGCAAGGCTCTGGCGATGGTCTGCGCTTCGTGGCGATATGCGGGGATTTTCCAACGGGCTGCGGCTCGGCTGAGCGCCCAGGCAATTAACACGTCGCCGTCACTCGCATTGTTGTAGTCGGTGACCGGTGGGGTGTGTTCGGGCTGCCAGCGCCAAGAAAAAAAGGGATCATCATGGCGGCGCAAATGGAGGCGCGTCCAGTCCCAGATACGCTCGAAACTTGCTCGGTCGTCGGCGGCCACAGCCAGTAACATGGCGTAACCTTGCCCTTCCGAATGACTGATACCCGCATTGCCACTGTCAACAATGCGGCCATCGTCCCGTAGGAAAGTGGACTTAAAGTCATTCCAAAGCTGTGATGCGAGGGTTCCCCCCGTGGGCTGAGGTGGCGGCAATGGGTTGCACGCGGCCAGTAGTCCGAGCAGCAGTACGAGACTTAGTCGGGAGAGGCGCATGTCTATGCCCCCGGTTTGAAGCGTCGAGCACTGCGGCGCAGCATGAACCAGGTCATCAGGCTGGTGGTCAAAATGATGCCTAAAGTCAGGGCAATTAACAGCCAAGGCCGGTCGCTTAGATTGAGCGATATCCAGGTGGTGGCTGGAATGTCGCCAACAAAGCTGTGGTTAGCCGGAAAGGAAAAACCAAGGGCTCCCCCGGAGGTGCTCCACAACATACCATTGCCGTTCAGTGCACCCCATGTGTCGAAACCGATAAGCTGGTTAATACCATTTCTCAGGCGCTGAGGATCGTCGGCGGAAAACAGGGTGACCGTGCCGCCGCTGAATTTGGACTGGAATTGGACGGCGGCATTGCTTTGTCCAAGGCCGCGTTCGAGTGACAGATTGGCGCTAACCGGGGCAAACCGGCGCGCGGCGAGTGGGCTTTGCAATGGGGTGTTCAGCCAGCTTTGCAGACTGGCCTGAATCTGACTTTCCTGCACACCGACAGCCAGATTTTGCCAGCGTAGCCCCGGAATAAAGGTGCTAATTTCATTTTTCAGTGCCTCAGGAAGGTTGGCAGGCGAGCCCACCAGTAGCAGGTTGTGATCGCCCTTCAGGCTGGCAAGATCGCGCGTGACCGCAAGGCCGGTGAGTGGTGCCTTGTTCACCTGCGCCAGCTTGCCCATCAGAGTGAGGGCGGCGCTGTGAGTTTCGATATCATCATCCAGTATCACCAGTGCTCCGCCGTAGCCATCATAGGGCTGGGTATAGGGCAAGCCGGTGCGCGCCAGCAAGGAGAGATCCGGCAGGCGCATGAAGCCGTTGTTAGCTGGTAGGGCGATGCGCGAATCGTCGGCAATGCTGACATAAAGGTTGTTGCTGAAAATCGGCTTGCACTCTCCGCCGACATCGATGCCAATCAGGCTAGGGGCGAGGCTGAGTGTGTTCTGCCCGGCCTTGAGTTGGGCGACCGGGATATTGATGCGTGTGCGCCACACCTGCTCGCCATGCGGGTTGTCGAGGTGAAGAGCCTGTATGAACTTCCCGTTAAGGAGGATGTTTAGCGCTGACTTTTGGTCAAAACCCGCGCCGTAGGCGAAGCTGAGCTCAGCGGTAAGGTTGCGTTGCTGTGGGTCGAACATTTCAGCAAACGCCCAAAAATTAAGCTCGGCGGGTTTGGGATACATGCCTTGCAGGGTCGTGGTAGCGAAATCGAGACGGCTGAAACTGACCCAGCCATGTTCATCGGGAGGATTGCTCTGGTTCGGGTTGCCTTGCAGGCGGCTGAAGTCCTGGGGCATGTCCAGACTTTTGATGTGGATGTCCTGGCGATCGGGTAAGGCCAGTTTGTGCAGGGCGAAAACTCGGGCGGCCTCGGTGACCTGCTGTGCATCAAGCCCGGAAATGAGCACCACACCGCGCGTGGGGTCGCTATCAAGCGGAAACAGACCTAGGTACGCACCCTCGATTTGTTCGAGAAGTTTGGGTGAGACGATGGCAGCCAGCGATTGACGACTGCCAATGAGAACGATGTCGCCTTGTGTGTCGCTCTGGGCTGCTAATCCGGGGAAGTAGCTTGTGTCCTGGCTCGTTTTCTGGGTGCTGGCCGCGCTGCCGCCAGAATCCACGGTCTGATAGTTGATATTCAGAGGTATGAATTCGAGCCGCAGGGCGACACCCTGTGCCGCCAGGGCGCTGGCTTCGAGAAGCGCGGGTTCGGTGCTGACGATATTAAGCGGGAACTGGTTGAGCCAAAGTCGTTTGTCAAACAACTCGTCCAGATGCGCTAGAGAGCTTAGGATCGGTTTGCGCACGGCGCGCAGGCGCAGCGTGGACTGCTGCATATCAATCTGAGTAAATAGCTCGGCCGCGCTGCCATCCTCGCATGACCCCTTGAAGTGCAGGGCGGCGAAAAAGCCCAAGCCATGGTAGCCCGCCGGTTGGTCTTGCAGGGGGAGGCTGATGCGCGCTGCATTATCGGGCTGCGAGGCCTTGAGCGGGAGTTGGGCAACAATGCGGTCATTTAGACTGACCGCGAGCATGGAGCGTGCTTCCAATGAGATGGAGTTGGTGTAGTAAAGCTCCAGTTCACTCGATTCAATTTTCATACGCGCCGGCACGGGGAGACTGAGACTGCTACGGGGAGACAAGCCGCGCAGATCAAGGGGCGCGGGGCTGGCATTGAGCACCGCTAGAGGAATCAAGGTTGCTTCCTCGGTGTGACTGATAATGGTGCGTGGTGCAGCATGAGCAGCGTGCCCGAACGCAGTAAGCGCCCACAACAAGAGGCCGAGAAACTGGACAGCGATCTTCAATTTGTTCGGGTAACTTTTCATTAGATACTTTTGGATGGTCTTTAGTGAATGCGGCCTAGCAACCGCACCCGCAGGGCATGGATGACTTGCTGGGTGTACTCGCGCGTCAGAAATATGATGTGTTCGCCCGCATGGTACATCGCGGTACCCGTCAGGTAGGCTAGACCGGAGAGCGGTGATATGCGCTTTTGTCTTGCGTCCTGATTGTACTCGGAGAGATCGCTCCAGCCATAGACCAGACCTGCAATGGTGCGTTTTTCGCCCAGGTCTTCCGCGTTGAGCTCTAGACCAATCTGCTCGTAGCCATAACGGTTGGTGTAAATGCCAACAACTTTTGCATGCAGGCGTCGGACATGCCCCAGTGCAGGAATAAAGATATCAAAGCCCAGATTTTCGCCTGCCTTGGGACGAATGGCCGCATGGTCGATGCGCACACCCATGCCGGAGTGACTGAGGTTGAGCAGAGTGCATGGCCAGGTCTTGCCTGCATACTCCAGGCTCATGGGATAGGCATGAGTGTGCTCGGTATTGATGCGGTAGGCCGCGCGCTTTTGCGCCTTTTCCAGCATGATGCCGATAGCTGCGAGGATGAAAATGACGTTAATACTGGCCCAGACCATCGTGATACTGGTGATTGAAACCAGTTCGGGCTGAAAAATCAGTCGCAACACTCCGGCAGCCATGAACAGGGCGTTAAGAAAAAATAGGATGTAAAACGGCTTGGATAGTGAGGAAACGAAGTCTTCGCCCAATTGCTCACCCTTGGGCGTGACGGCAAATGAAGGCGAGCGCGGGCTGCGCAAAACTTCGATGATAGCGGGCAATGAGTACACGCTTTGGATGGTTTCATAAAGCTCGGAGACAAACGGCCAGCGCGTTTTGCCGTACAACACATTGGAGAGAAAAATGGCCGCAAGAATGTGCGGCAGTGCATAGGCAAGAAATTCTTGCAGATTGGCATCGTAAATTTGCAGGCCAAACAAAAGAAAAAACCCGGGAATAATCAAAAATACCATGCGTGCAAAGGGGAAGAACCAGAAAAACACCGAGGAGGTGTAGGCGAGGCGCTGGCTAATGGTCATATTTGGCTGCGACCAAGGGTTTTTGAGCAGGAAGATTTGCACCATCCCTTGTGCCCAGCGCATGCGCTGCACAGTGAAGCCGGAGAAGGTTTCTGGTTGTAGTCCGGCCACCATGGGTTTGCCGTAATACACGCTGTTGTAGCCTAGGCCGTGCAAGCCCATGGCGGTTTCGGCATCTTCAGTAATGGTTTCGCCCGCCACGCCTCCGACGAGGTCAATATGCTTGCGGCGTAGCACCGCCGCTGAGCCGCAAAAAAAGGACGCATTCCAGAAATCCAGACCATGCTGAATCACGGTGTAAAACATTTCGTTTTCGCTGGGCATATGCTCGAAGGTGCGTAAATTGCGCTCCAGCGGATCGGGATTAATGAAGTAGTGCGGCGTTTGCACCAGGAAAAGCTTGGGGTCTTTGAGGAAAAAACCGACGGTATTTTCCAGGAAATCCACGGTGGGCACATGGTCGGCATCCAGAATGACCACTAAATCGCCGTGGCAATGTTCCAGTGCGGAGTTGATGTTGCCGGCCTTGGCATGCAGGTTCTTCTCGCGCGTGGTGTAGGTGGCACCGACGTTTTCGCACAGTGCATTAAGCTCATGAAAGCGCGCCCAGGATTGTTCGGCAATATCCGGGCGGTTGCGCCGCTGCACTGTGCCGCCATCGTCGCACAGCCAGACCTTGAAGCGGTGCTTGGGGTAGCGAATTTGCGTGGCGGCAAGCAAGGTGGTTTCCAGCATTCCCGCGTCTTCGTTATAGGTTGGGACGAGGATGTCCACCGTGGGCCAGAGATCAGGGTCATCCGGCAGTGGTTCGGCTTGGCGTTTGATCGGGTAGGCGTTAACGAACGCACCGAGAAAGTAGATGGCAATGCCATAAAGCTCGGCGGCAAGCAGAAGTATCGCTCCTAATAAACTGAATGGATCGTGATAGCCGATGGTGCTGCCAAGGCGCCAGGCAAGGTAGCGCAGGGTGACGAATACGGCGAGGAAGATGACGACCAGTCTAAACAGCCGCAATGTTGCGCCGAGATGCTGCTCTAGCCGGGTGTAATTGGCTTGGATAACGAAAAGCAGGCCGACCAGACTCCAAGCGAGAATGGATTGCGCGGCGACATTCAGCGAGAAGCTGGCGGCGTAGACATAGAACAGGAGTAGGCCGCCCCATAAGAACATGCTTGGTGAGGCATGGAGCAACTTCATGGCGTCGGGGAGGTCGTGTCGTCATCAGCCTCGGCTTTGCCTGCCTGTTCCAGGGCGCGGACGCGGGCGGAGAGTTGTTGTGTTTGCAATAACAGAAACGCGCCCACGCCACCCACTAGGCCACCCAGCGCACCGTCCAGAAGGACGCCGATAATGAGACCGAAAAGCGTGACAAGAAACAGCGTGGTGCTGGGCATCGGGAAGCCTAGAATTATGATATACGCATCAAACCATAGATTAATTTTTTTTTTACATCAAATCATTTCTATAGCCTCATTTCAATAGCGCTATAAAGCAATTTTCAGAGGGCGCTTGTTTACAACATCTGCCCCAGTTCGTGCGCCAGTTCTTGACCTTGAGCGGCCGTATAAGATCGAGCAGGAACCTGTCCCCATACCGGCGCAGGCCAGGCCGGGTCGGTTTTATAGCGGGCAATGTGGTGAATGTGCAGCT
>DYLI01000077.1 GCA_020722165.1 Halothiobacillus neapolitanus
TGCAGCAAGTGGCGGATAAGGATGCCGGTGATGACGAAGCCATGCACTTTGATGCAGATTACATTCGTGCCTTGGAGCACGGCCTGCCGCCGACGGCGGGCGAGGGAATTGGCATTGACCGTTTGGTGATGCTGCTGACCGATTCGCCGTCGATTCGGGATGTGTTGCTGTTCCCACACATGCGGCCTGAGTAATTTTTTAGCCACAGAGACCACAGAGCCGGAGAAGATATTCTCTGTGGTCTCTGCGGCTAATATTGGATCTATGGTCATTACTGAAAATGCCTCGCTTTTAGCTCTCAACACCTTCCGTGTCGAAGCGCGGGCGCGCTATTTGGTCACGCTTGACGCCCTTGAAGATATTCCCAACTTCCTGGCAGACGAGCGTTTTCAAAACCTGCCGCGCCTGATTCTCGGTGGCGGCAGCAATATCCTGTTGCGCGATGATTTCCCCGGTGTGATTTTGCATGTCGCACTTAAAGGCATTGAGCTTTTGGGCGAGGATGATGCGCAGCGCTACCTTGCCGTGGCGGCGGGTGAGGATTGGCATGAGTTGGTGCGTTACACCGTCGAGCACGGTTGGGCGGGGCTGGAGAATCTGTCCTTGATTCCCGGTACGGTCGGGGCTGCGCCGGTGCAGAATATCGGCGCGTATGGCGTGGAGTTCGCCGAGGTGTGCGCGGCGGTGGATGTGGTCGATATGACTACGGGGCAGGCGGGCATCATTACAGCGGTCGATTGCCGTTTTGCTTACCGCGATAGCCGTTTTAAGCAGGAGCCGGGGCGGTATTTGATTACTTCGGTATTGCTGCGCTTGCCGAAGCGTTTTGTGCCCAAGCTGGATTATCCGGGCGTGCGCGAGGCGCTGGCGAATGCGGAAATCACGCCGCGTGCGGTGTCGGATGCGATTTGCACGGTGCGGCGCAGCAAGTTACCGGGGCTGGAAGCCGATCAACCGGGCAGTGCGGGGAGTTTCTTTCAGAACCCGCTGATTAGTCTCGAACAGGCGGCAAAGTTGCGTGAGTTGTACCCGAACTCGCCGTCTTGGGATGTTGCAGATCAACAGGTTAAGTTATCGGCGGCTTGGCTGATTGAGCAGTGCGGCTGGAAAGGGAGGCGGCTGGGTGATGCAGGTGTGTATGCCAAGCACGCGCTGGTGCTGGTGAATCATGGTCATGCGACCGGCGCAGAGCTGTGGGCGCTGGCCGAGCAGATCATGCAGAGTGTGCAGGTGCGTTTTGGTGTAAGTTTGCAGCCTGAGCCGGTGGTTTTACCGTTGCCTTCTTCTGCGACTGCTACAAATGGTGCCACGTAATTCCGTAGGTGCGAATTTATTCGCACAATCGCGCCCAAATTGTGCGAATGAATTCGCACCTAGATTGAAAATGAACGGACACTATGAACATCCACGCCCCGCTGTTAAGTGTTAAAAACCTGCATTTGAGCTTTGCTGTGCCTTCGGTCGCGGGGGCAAGCGAGCGCGAGGTGTTGCGCGGGGTGAGTTTTGATGTTCCCGCAGGCGGGCGGGTGGCGCTGGTGGGGGAGTCGGGTTCGGGGAAGTCGGTCACGGCCTTGGCGGTGTTGCGCTTGCTTGATCCGCAACTGGCGCGGCTGCATCGCGGCGAGGTGATGTTTAACGGGCAGAACGTGCTTGATTTGTCCGAAGCCAAGATGCGCGCGATTCGCGGGCGCGAAATCGGCATGATTTTTCAGGAACCGATGAGTGCGCTCAACCCGCTGCATTCGGTGGGCAAACAGATTGCCGAGACCCTCATCGTGCATGAGGGCATGAGCAAAGTGACGGCACGGGTGCGGGCGATTGAGCTTTTGGAGCGCACCGGTATTCGCGAGCCGCAGCGCCAGGTGGATGCACTGCCGCATCAGCTTTCCGGTGGTCAGCGTCAGCGGGTGATGATCGCTATGGCGCTGGCGTGTCGTCCGCGTTTACTGATTGCCGATGAGCCAACCACGGCCTTGGATGTGACCGTGCAGGCGCAGATTCTGGAGTTGCTGGCCGATCTTCAGCGTGAGATGGGGCTGGCGGTGTTGATGATTACCCATGATCTGCCGCTGGTACGTCGATTTGCGGAGCAGGTGGTGGTGATGCGGCATGGTGAGGTGGTCGAGTCCGGTGCGGTAGGGGCAGTGTTTGCGCACCCGGAACATGCGTATACGCGCTTGCTGTTGGACAGTGCGCCGGTGCGCGATGTGGTGGCGGCACCGTCGGACAATGCGCCCGCCGTGTTGACGGCAAAGAGCGTGGGGTGTGTGCGTGCCGGGCAGGATGGCGGCTGGTTCAAGCGCGCCACGCCGATTGTGACCTTGCAGAATGTTGACTTGAATCTGCGTGCGGGCGAAACCCTGGGCGTGGTCGGTGAGTCGGGTTCCGGTAAGACCACGCTGGCGCATGTATTGTTGCGCCTGACACCGGGGATGGGCGCAGTGACGATTGCCGGGCAGGATTGGCAGGCGCTTGAGACCAAAGAACTGCGCAAGGCGCGGCGCATGGCACAAATTGTGTTTCAGGATCCATTTGCCTCGCTTTCGCCGCGCATGAGCATTGCGGCGATTGTTGGCGAGGGCTTGCAGGTGCATGAGCCGGAACTGAGCGCCGAGGCGCGGCAGGCGCGGGTGGTGGAAGCGCTGGAAGAAGTCGGATTGAACGCCGACATGCTCTGGCGTTATCCGCATGAATTTTCCGGCGGGCAGCGTCAGCGTATTGCGATTGCGCGTGCTTTGGTGCTGCGTCCGCGTTTAATTGTGCTGGATGAGCCGACCAGTGCGCTGGATGTGTCGGTGCAAAAACAGGTGCTCAGCCTGCTGCAAGACCTGCAACGCAAGCATGGCCTGAGTTATGTGCTGATTTCGCACGATTTGCGCGTGATTCGCGCCATGGCGCATCGAGTGATGGTGTTGCGCGAAGGGCAGGTGGTGGAGCAGGGCGAAACGCTGGCTTTGTTGCAGCATCCGCGTGAAGACTACACCCTCAGTCTGGTCACGGCGGCGGGTGTGCAGGATGAGGTGGCTTGATGTTGCGAGCCATGAGTAGCCCGGATGCTAATCCGGGGCAAGCCTCACCATGGGCGCGGCTGCTCCCGGATTGCGCTTTGCTTCATCCGGGCTACATTGTGGCCTCCGGTATGCTGAGCGAGGTTGCCTGATGCAATCTTTGCGAGAAATTCGCGTCATTAGCTTCGACCTTGACGATACGCTGTGGGCGATTGAGCCGGTGATTACGCGCGCCAATCGCGTGTTGTTTGACTGGCTTGCGGCACACTACCCGCGCGTGACCGAAGGCCATACACCGGAATCCTTGCACGCCGTCTGTCTGGACTTTATGCGCGCAAGGCCGCAGGAAAAACATGATTTAAGCACGATGCGTAAGGTGTTTTTACGTCATTTGGGGCAGGCTGCGGGCTATGCCGAAGATTTCGCTGAGGAAGCCTTCGCGGTTTTTTATGCCGAACGGAATACGGTCGAGCTTTACCCTGAAGTTGAGGCCGTTTTGGCGCGTTTGGCGCAGCATTACACACTGGTCGCTTTGTCGAATGGCAACGCCTGCATTGAACGAATCGGCTTAACGCGGTACTTTAGCGCGTCCGTGAACTCGGCCAGGGTAGGCGCAGCCAAACCCGACCCGGCGATGTTTCACGCCGCGCTGGCGGAGTTGGGCGAATCGGCGGGGGCTATGCTGCATGTGGGTGACCATCCCGAACACGATGTTTTGGGAGCACAACGCGCCGGTGTGCGTGCAGTGTGGCTCAATCGCCATGCGGCGGAATGGCCGTCAAACCTTACGCCGCCTGATGCGCAAGTTTTTGATTTGCAAGCGCTGGTCGCTTTGCTGGGGCTTGATGAAGATTAAGGTTTTCATATCAGCTCCCTCTATTTTTAGTGCTGCGTGCCCAATGTGCACGCCACTGGGCTTGGCCCAAAACGGGCAACCTCAAGGTTTGAATCCTTGGGTCAGATGATTGCTGGCCGCCTGTTTTTTGAGTCGTGGATAGGTACTGCACGACACTCACCTTATTCATGTTGTTTTAACGATGGTTTCTGAACCCCACGATTTGTTTGTTGAGCCCACTGCCGAGCCGGTGGATGTTGTAATGATTGCCCAGTCCGATTCGCCTGAGATCGCCCCCGTTGAGGCGGGCGTGGAGGCTATGAGTCAGGAAGCACCCACCCCGGTTGAGGCTGAAATGCCCTCGTTGCTTGATGCCGCAGGCATTGATGTCGCTTGGGATGATGAAGTCAGCCCTGCAAGCACCGACGCGGCTGAGAATGGTATCGATACACCCCAAGCAATGCAGGCTGAGCTGAACGTTGAGGCTGCTGTTGATACGGGTGTCGATGTCGCCGTAGCCAGCACCGAGGTGCAGGAGCCACAGGCTGACGTGCCGTTCAGTGAGCGTGCGCCATGGACACCGCCCGAAGGCTATGTGCCGTCCCCATTCGCCATTCCACGCGACCAGCACGGCGTATCGCGCAAGCACATCAGCAAAAATGCGTTGAGCGTGTTGTATCGCCTGCATGAATCTGGCTTTCGCGCCTTGTTGGTCGGCGGCGGCGTGCGCGACGTGCTGCTTGGGCGTTCGCCGAAAGATTTTGATATTGCCACCGATGCCACGCCAGAGCAGGTGCGGCGTTTGTTTCGCAATTGCCGCTTGATTGGTCGCCGCTTCCGTTTGGCGCATGTGCTGTTTGGGCGTGATGTGGTGGAAGTCGCCACCTTCCGCGCGGCGGGCGAGGATGTGCCGGGGCGCACAGCGGATGAAAGCGGTCGCCTGCTGCGCGACAATGTGTATGGCACGATTGAAGACGATGTGCCGCGCCGCGATTTCACGGTGAATGCGCTGTATTACGACATTGCTGATTTCAGCGTGCTCGATCATGTCGGCGGGATGCAGGATTTGCGCGACGGCGTGCTGCGTTTGCTTGGCGACCCGGAAACGCGCTACCGCGAAGACCCGGTGCGTATGCTGCGCGCGGCGCGCTTTGCCGCCAAGCTGGGCTTCAGGCTGCATGAAGATACCGAAAAGCCGATTGCTGAACTCTCAAACTTGTTGGCGGGCATTCCTGCCGCGCGCTTGATCGATGAATGCGTCAAGCTGTTCCACACCGGCCACGGTGCGGCCTCGCTGCATGAGTTGGTGCGTCTGGATTTGTTGCGCTGGCTGTTGCCGCCGCTGCACGAGGCGATGAGCCAGGTTGAGGATGATGGCGCGGCCTGGGCGTTTTTGTATGCCGCGTTGAGCAATACCGACCGCCGCGTGGCCGATGGCTTACCGCTGTCCACCGCCTTCCTGTTTGCTGCTTTGCTGTGGCCGGTGGTGGTGATGCAAGCGCAGGCACATGCGCACGCCGGGCAGCCGGAAGCCATGCTGCTGCAACAGGCTGGCGATGATGTTTTGCATCAAATCCAGCCGCATGTCTCCATCCCACGCCATTTGCAGTTGCTGATTCGTGAAATCTGGGAAATGCAGGTGCGCTTTGTGGTGCATCAAGGGCGCGGTGTGGCTAGCTTGCACGGCCATCCGCGCTTCCGTTCCGCGTATGACTTTTTGTTGCTGCGCGCCCAGGT
The DNA here is from genome assembly GCA_020722165.1 of Halothiobacillus neapolitanus. GTDB lineage: Bacteria > Pseudomonadota > Gammaproteobacteria > Halothiobacillales > Halothiobacillaceae > Thiofaba. The sequence goes on from DYLI01000077.1 coordinate 5,581, forward strand.
TGGCGAGCCGCAGGCCGTCGAAGATGCCGCATGGTGGTTGGCGTTTGTCGAATCCGGTGCGGACACGGCACTGGATTTGGGGGTGGGCGACAAGGGACGCAGCAAGCGTCGCCGCTCTTCACGCAGGCGCAAGGGTACTGATGCGGTGGCAATCGAGGGTGAGGCGGGTGCCTCTTTGGGCGATGCCGCCTCTGAGCTTGATGATGCCGAGCATGATGTGAACTTCGATAGTGAGCAGGATTATCGAGGTCTGGACGGCGAGCTTATCGCAGGTGATGACGCGGAAATCCCGGCGGAGATGTTGGACGAACACGTTCCTGCTCATGCACCTGCCCAAGGTGTCGCTGCGCCTGATTTGGATAGGGCTGCGCAATCGCATGACGAGGTTGCGGCAACATCTGGCGGTGACGAAACGCATGACGTTGAACCTGCGGCCTTGCCCCAGCCCGATGTTGCACATACGGAACCAGGTGAGGCCGAAGCCGCGACGGCGGTCGTGCAGGATGCCAATGTTGAATTTGCAGCGCATACGGCTGTGGATGTGTCGCTTGAACACACACCCAATGGGGTGGTATGCCCGCCAACCACGACCTGAAAGCGCAGCGCGTTTTCATTGGTCTAGGTAGCAACCTCGCCGAGCCTGCGGTGCAGGTCAAGCGCGCCATCTCTGCGCTGGCCGCCTTGCCACAGAGCCGATTGTTGCAACAGTCGCGGCTGTACGCCAGCCCGCCCTTGGGGCCGGTGGATCAGCCGGATTATGTCAATGCCGTGGTTGAGATCGACACGACGCTTGAACCCGTGGCGCTGCTCAACGCCTTGCAGGGCATTGAACAAAAGCAAGGCCGGGTGCGCACCCGGCACTGGGGCGAGCGCGTGATTGATCTCGACCTTTTGCTGTATGCGGATGTGCAATTAGCGAGCAAGGGTCTGACCTTACCGCATCCCGGTATTGCTGCACGCGCCTTTGTTCTGCGCCCCTTGGCCGAGTTAGCGCCTGATCTGATGATTATCGGGCAGGGGGCGTTGTGCGATTTGCTGGCAGCGCGTGCGGGGGACGTGTGTGAGCCACTCAATCAAGTGCAGGAAATAGTATGACTAGCCCCCAACGCCCGGTTTCTGTAACCACGCTGGCCGCCATGAAGCGACGCGGCGAACGCATCACCTGTCTGACCGCCTATGATGCTTCGCTGGCGCGGGTCATGTCCGAGGCGGGCGTGGAGATCATTCTGGTCGGCGATTCTTTAGGGATGGTGGTGCAGGGGTACGATACGACCTTGCCCGTGACCGTGGATGATATGCTTTATCACAGCCGTTGTGTGGCGCGTGGCATGGCACAGGCCGCCGGGCGCGAGCCGCTGCTACTGGTCGATTTGCCGTTTATGAGCTACGCCACACCCGAGCAGGCAATGCACAGCGCGGCGCGTTTAATGAAAGAAGGCGGCGCGCAGATGGTCAAGCTCGAAGGCGGTGCGGCGCAGGTCGATGTGGTGCAGGCACTCACCGCGCAGGGCATTCCGGTCTGCGCGCATCTTGGTCTGACCCCGCAGTCGGTGCATAAACTCGGCGGTTACAAGGTGCAGGGGCGCGAGACAGAGGCAGCAGAATCCATGCTGCGCGATGCGCTTGCCTTGCAACGGGCGGGTGCGGACATGCTAATTCTTGAGTGCATTCCCAGCTCGTTAGCGGCGCGGATGCGAGCAGCGTTGCTGATTCCGGTGATTGGCATTGGCGCAGGCGCTGACTGTGATGGACAGGTGCTGGTGATTACCGATGTACTGGGTCTGAGCGCCCAGCCGCCGCGTTTTGCGCTGGATTATGCCGAGTTGCACGGCGCACCGCGTCAGGCGATTGCGGCGTTTATTGACGATGTGCGCGCCGGACGCTTTCCGCAGGCTGCGCAGTGTTTTAGTTAGCCGTGGCTTCAAGGCAATTTTAGCCACAGAGCACACCGAGGGCACAGAGGTTAAAGCGCTGTCGTTCCTCTAGTGAGTACAACGCAACGAACCGGCATTTTTCTCGGTGACCTCTGTGGCTCAATGTTTTAGGCCTTACTCCCTTGCCAAACGCCAGCCGTTTTCACTTTTAACTAAATTGATGGTCTGCTGAC
>DYLI01000252.1 GCA_020722165.1 Halothiobacillus neapolitanus
GGCGTGGACATCCCCGAGCCAGACCCCACTGCTCGCGAACGTTTCAGGGCGACGCCCAGGACGCCGGATCGACCTTCAAGGAACGGTGCCTGAGCGACTCGGGTGCCAAGGCCTGGCTATTGCGCTCGGTCTGCTGGTGCTGTCGGTATTCAAGACCATGCTGATGTATCTCGAAGAGGATGTTGAAGACAAACCATTCATCGATATTCTCAATCAACTGGAAAAACTCCATCTGCTTGAATCTGCCAACGACTGGCGCAAACTACGAGAAGACAGAAACGAACTGCCTCACCAGTACGAAAACGAACCCGAGCAAATGGCAGCGGCAATCAACAGGGTTTATGAACGAAGGGGGATGCTGATGGATATTTATCACAGGTTAAAATCGGCCTATTCGGAGAGCAAGGGGGCGCATTTATAACCACCCAAGCCGCCCGCTGCTTGCGTCGCTAGCCGCCAAACAGCACGTAGCCCAGATAAAGCGAAGCGAAATCGAAGCCTGCCCCCGGATTATCATTCGGGCTACAGCCTCAATCCAACCCTAACCAAGAGCCAACACCATGCCTGAAAAACAACCCTTTATCGTCTTTGGCGCACCGCAAATCGAACAGGACGAAATCGACGAAGTCGTCGACAGTATGCGCGCAACCTGGCTCGGCACCGGGCCGAAGGTTGCGCGTTTTGAGCGTGAGTTTGCCGCGTACAAAGGCGTGCAAGCCGATCATGTCGCCGCCACCAATTCATGCACCGCAGCGCTGCATATCAGCATGTTGGCCGCCGGATTACAGCCGGGCGATGAAGTCATCACCACCGCGCTGACCTTCTGCGCCACCGTCAACGCCATCATCCATACCGGAGCCACGCCCGTATTGGTCGATGTTGACCCACTCAGCATGAACATCGACCCGCAGGCCGTCGAAGCCGCCATAACGCCACGCACCCGCGCCATACTGCCCGTGCATTTTGCCGGGCGACCCTGCGCCATGGATGCCTTGATGCGCATTGCCCGCAAGCATGACCTCAAAGTCATCGAAGACTGCGCCCACGCCATCGAAACCGAATATCACGGCCAAAAAGCAGGCACCTTCGGCGATTTTGGCTGCTTCAGCTTTTACGCCACCAAAAACATCACCACCGGCGAGGGCGGCATGGTGCTGGCACAGGATGAACACGATATTGCCCGCATTAAAGTACTCGCCCT
>DYLI01000078.1:0-4225 GCA_020722165.1 Halothiobacillus neapolitanus
ATGGCCACCCGCCCGCGCAAAACCACCGAAGCGACTGAACCCACTGCGGATATTGCTCACTTTGAAGCTTCGCTTAAAGAGCTAGAGGCTGTGGTGGCGCGCATGGAACAAGGCGAACAGCCGCTGGAAGAATCGCTGCGCGATTTCGAGCGCGGTGTCCAGCTCACCCGCCAGTGTCAAGGCATGTTGAACAGCGCGCAGCAGCGTGTAGACATTCTTACCCGCGAAGGCAAACTTGAATCGTTCAGCGCACTTGATGATGCAAGCTGACGTGCTGAACGCTGCGCTCAAACACCGTGCCGCACGCATCGAGCAGGTGCTGGATCGCCTGCTTCCTGCCGCTGCCGCGCCCCCCGTTCGACTGCATCAAGCCATGCGTTATGCCGCTTTGGGTGCAGGCAAGCGGGTGCGTCCATTTTTGGTGTATCGCGCGGGCATGATGCTCGGTGCAGATGAAACCCAGTTGGATGCTCCCGCCGCCGCCGTGGAACTGATTCATGCTTATTCGCTGGTGCATGACGACTTACCCGCCATGGATGACGACGATCTGCGCCGGGGTCGCCCCACATGTCACCGCGCCTTTGATGAAGCCACCGCCATTTTGGTAGGTGACGCACTGCAAACCTTGGCGTTTGAAGTTCTGAGCACGGCATCGGAACATTCCGCCGAGACCCGCCTCGCCATGCTTACCGCACTCGCCCACGCCAGCGGCTCACGCGGCATGGCGGGCGGCCAAGCCTTAGACCTTGCGGCCATCGGTCTGGCGATTGACCTTGCCGAGCTGGAGCAGATGCACCGCCTGAAAACGGGCGCATTGATTGCAGCCAGCGTGCGTCTGGGCGCACTCGCGGCTCATGCCGACGAAACGACCCACGCGCAACTCGCCCGCTACGCCCGTGCCATCGGCCTGGCCTTCCAAGTGCGCGACGATATTTTGGATGTCACCGCCGACAGCCAGACCTTGGGCAAAACGCAAGGCAAAGATGCAAGCGACGACAAGCCGACCTATGTCAGCCTGCTGGGGCTGGATGCCGCGCACTCACTTTCAATTCAGTTGCGCGAGACAGCCATCGCCGCGCTGGAGGGCCTACCCCAGCCCGAAATGCTGCAACAGCTTGCGCATTACATCGTGGCACGTGAGGCATAAAGCGATGAGTTTGCTCGAATCCATCCACTCACCCGCCGACTTAAAATCTCTTTCTACCGTGCAACTTAATCAGCTTGCAGGGGAGTTGCGCCGCTTTATTATCGACAGCGTATCCAATACCGGCGGGCACTTGGCGGCTAATCTGGGCACGGTTGAGCTGACGATTGCGCTGCATCGAGCGCTCGACCTACCCGAAGATATTCTGATCTGGGATGTTGGCCACCAAGCTTACGCGCACAAAATCCTCACCGGTCGGCGGGAGGCCATGCGTGATTTGCGCAAGTTCGGCGGCTTATCCGGCTTCACCAAGCGCAGCGAGAGTACATACGATCCTTTTGGCGCAGGGCACTCCAGCACCTCCATTAGTGCTGCGCTTGGCTTTGCCAAGGCTTTCAAGATACGCGGCGAAACGCATCAGGCCGTGGCCGTGATCGGCGACGGCGCACTCACCGCCGGGCAGGCCTTTGAAGCTCTGAACCACGCGGGCGCGGGCAAGGCCAATCTGCTGGTGGTGCTCAACGACAATGCCATGTCGATTTCGCCCAATGTCGGTGCGCTCAACAAACACCTCGCCCGCCTGATTACCGGGCGCACTTACCAGCGCGTGCGCGAAGACGGCAAACAGGTTTTCGACCTACTCGGTATGGCGCAACTTGCGCGCCGCGCCAAGGATCAGGTCAAAGATATGTTGATGCCCATCGAAACCCATCGCACGCTGTTTGAGGAGCTCGGCTTCCGCTACGTTGGCCCAGTGGATGGTCATGATTTGGAAACACTCACCGACGTGTTGCACAACCTGAGCACCCAGCAAGGCCCACGCCTACTGCATGTAGTGACCCAAAAAGGACGCGGCTACGCGCCGGCTGAAGCCGACCCGGTACGTTTTCACGGCGTGAGCACCTTTAATCCCTACAAACTCGAACCCACGCAAGCCAAACCCAGCACAACCTTTACCAGCGCCTTTGGCGACTGGCTATGTCACGCGGCAGCGCGGGATGCGTGCCTGGTCGGCGTGACTCCGGCCATGAGCGAAGGCTCCGGCATGGTGGATTTCTCCATGCAGTTCCCCGAGCGTTATTTCGATGTCGGCATTGCCGAACAACATGCCGTAACCTTTGCGGGCGGCTTGGCTGCGGCAGGCCTGAAGCCGGTGATGGCGATTTACTCCACCTTTTTGCAGCGCGGCTATGACCAGGCGGTGCATGACATTGCGCTGCAAAACCTGCCCGTGCTGTTTGCCATCGACCGCGCTGGGCTGGTCGGTGCGGATGGCGCAACCCATGCCGGGCTGTATGACATCGCCTTTTTGCGCTGTATTCCGAACATGCAGATTTACACGCCCTCGGATGAACGCGAACTGCTGCGCATGTTGGATGCGGGCTTGGCGCATGATGGCCCAGTGGCCGTGCGCTATCCGCGTGGCGGCAGCGGTGGACAGGATGCGCCGATGTCTGCAACTGAACCGCTCAATCAAGCCGTATGGCGTAAGCGCGGCAAGGATGTTGCCATTCTCGCTTTCGGCCCCCTGCTGCATGAAGCGCTCAAGGCTGCTGAAACCTTGGGTTGCAGCGTCATCGACATGCGCAGCGTCAAGCCGCTTGATCTTGACACCCTGCGCGCCGCCGCGACGACGCACGGCCAACTGGTCACCCTCGAAGACCACGCTCTGATGGGCGGCGCGGGCAGCGCGGTGCTCGAAGCTTTATGCACAATGGGTATCCATACCCCCGTGCTGCGCCTTGGTCTGCCGGATGTGATTACCGTACAGGGCACGCAGGCCGAGCTGTACCACCATTACGGTCTGGATGCGTCTGGAATTATTCAAGCCATTCACGTCGCGACAAAAACCATCCCTGAATAAATCATGGCTTTCCTTGTGAAGCTGCAACACCCCCCTTACCATTCACTTAATATTGCAAAGTTAGAACATCATGGCCGCTCAATACACCCTCAAAGTCCTCGCCGAATTTGCCGCCGCGCACCAATTGCGCGGCTATCCCGGCAACTGTTCGCGTATGCACGGCCACAACTGGAAAGTTGAAGTCGAAGTCACCGGCCGCAAGCTCGATGACGTTGGCATGGTTACCGACTTCAAAACCATGAAGCGCGCCGCGCGTGACGCGGCCGAACGTCTCGACCATTTTTATCTCAACGACATTCCACCGTTCGACACGATTAACCCCACCGCCGAAAATATTGCCGCCTGGTTTTACCGTGAAGTCGGCGCGATATTGAACAATGACCACGCCCACGTTAGCGCCGTCACCCTCTGGGAAACCGACCGCGCCTGCGTCACCTACAAAGAGATCCAAAGCCAATGACCAGTGCCTGCCCCATTCCAGACATCCAAAGCCAGCTCGACACCCGCCGTATCGCCATTGACGCGGTCGGTATCAAGGGTTTGCGTCATCCCGTGGTTATTCACGATCATGAGCAAGCTGCGCAATCCAGCGTGGCTACATTTAGCTTCACCGTCAACCTGCCGCATGACCGCAAGGGCACGCACATGTCGCGCTTTGTGGCGCTTTTGGGTGATGTGCCACGCGATATTTCCGCCGTGGGCTTGCTCGATTTACACCGCGAAATGCTCGCACTACTTGAAGCTGAAGCCGGACAGATTGAACTCAGCTTTCCGTTTTTTGTGCGCAAAACCGCGCCAAAATCCGGCGTACCCAGCCTGATGGACTACGTGGCGCACTTCAGCGTGCAGGGCGACGCAAACGAATGCGCTCTGATTATGGGCGTGGAAGTCCCGGTCACCAGCCTTTGCCCATGTTCCAAGGAAATTTCGCAATATGGTGCGCACAACCAACGCTCGCATATCCGCGTGGACGTGCAGGCCGAGGCTGATTTGTCGCTCACCGAGCTCATTCGGATACTTGAGGCACAAGCCTCATGCGAGCTTTACGGCCTGCTCAAGCGCGCCGATGAAAAACACATCACCGAACAAGCCTACGAAAACCCGAAATTCGTCGAAGACATCATCCGCGACGTGGCGCATGTTTTGGGCGAAGATGAACGCATTCACGGCTTCAGTGTTGAAGTGGAAAACTTCGAGTCCATCCATAACCACTCGGC
>DYLI01000078.1:4325-7651 GCA_020722165.1 Halothiobacillus neapolitanus
CCACCGAAGCCGAAGCCATTCAACGCCTCGGCTCACGCCTGGATACGCACTTCGTGCAAGCCTGCGAGCTCATGCTGGCCTGTTCCGGGCGGGTGATTGTGTGCGGCATGGGCAAATCCGGGCATATCGGCGGCAAAATTGCTGCAACGCTGGCCAGCACCGGCACACCGGCGTTTTTCCTGCATCCCGGCGAAGCCAGCCACGGCGACTTGGGCATGGTCACGCGCCAGGATGTTTTGCTGATGCTCTCCAACTCCGGCGAAACGCCCGAGCTTTTGGCCATTTTGCCGCCAATCAAGCGCATGGGTATTCCGCTTATCGCCGTGACCGGGCGCGACAACTCGACCTTGGCGCGAGAAGCCACGCTGCATCTCGATGCCAGTGTCGAGCAGGAAGCCTGCCCGCTCGGGCTTGCGCCCACCGCCAGCACCACCGCCGCCCTTGCCTTGGGCGATGCGCTGGCCGTTACTTTGCTGGAAGCGCGCGGTTTTACCGCTGAAGATTTTGCGCTTTCCCATCCCGGCGGCGCGCTGGGGCGGCGTTTGCTGATTGTGGTGCGTGATGTAATGCACGCGGGCAACGACCTGCCTGTGGTCACGCTTGGCGCACCGCTACGGGATGCTTTACTTGAAATCACCCGTAAAGGCTTGGGCATTACCGCCGTGGTCGATGCGCAAGGCATGCTGAGTGGCGTGTTCACCGACGGTGATTTGCGCCGCGCACTCGACCATGAAACGCTGGATTTACGCACGGCTCGTGTTGACGATCTCTACACGCCGGGCGGCAAGACCTGCGCGCCGCACATTTTGGCCGCCGAAGCGCTGGGGTTGATGGAGCGCACAGCGGTGAACGCGCTGATTGTGGTGGACGACAACCAACGTCCGATTGGTGCATTGAATACCCACGACTTACTGCGGGCAGGGGTCATTTGATGCACGAATTGATTGAACGCGCACGCCCTGTGCGCTTGGTCATTTTTGATGTGGACGGTGTACTGACCGATGGCCGCTTGAGCTATTCCTCGCACCCGGATGCCCCAGAAAAAGAACAAAGCAAAGTGTTCCATTCAAGAGACGGTTTGGGTATGAAGCTCTTGATGCAAGCGGGATTGGAGATTGGCATTATCACCGCGCGTAGCTCGCTGGCCGTGGCGCGACGCATGGCGGATTTAGGTGTGCCGCATGTGCACCAAGGTCAGCAGGATAAGCTCGCCACCTATCAGAATATGATTGAGCATCTTGCTCTTAGCCATGAACAAGTCGCCTATATGGGCGATGACATTATCGACCTACCCGTGCTGCGCCGCGTCGGCTTCGCAGCTACGGTGGCCGATGCCAGCGAGTTCATGCAAAGCCATTGTCATTTTGTGTCCAAACATCACAGCGGGCAGGGTGCGGCGCGTGAATTGTGCGAGTTCATTCTCAACGCACAAGGTCGCTGGGATGAAACCCTTGCCTATTTCCTGCGTTAAGTCCGCATGAAACGCTGGCTGCCCGGGCTTGCTCTTTTACTCCTCGCGCTGCTTAGCACCTGGGCAAGTTTGTCGCTATACAAACCCCTTCCTAGCGCAGAAAAACGCCAGATCGGCGCCGATCATGTCTTTATTCAACCCGTTGCCCGCGTGTTCGACAAGGATGGTCAGGCGGCTTATGACATTCGCGGCACACAGCTTGAACACCGCGCCGAAAGCGACGAGCATATTCTGACCAAGACCAATATGCGCCTGTATTCGCAAGCGCAAAATGCTAACCAAACCACACAACAGCGCGAATACTGGGACATTCAAGCCGAGCGCGCGCGCATCATGGCCGACCGCGAGCATGTGCAACTCGAAGGGCAGGTTCAAGCCGAGCGCGGCGGTGTTTTGCCCGCGCAACACATCACACTGCACGCGCAAGATGTTACTCTCGCCCACAAGGCGCAAACGGCCAGCAGCACCCAACCCGTCACCGTGGACGGTGCCAACTGGCAAAGCCAATCCAACGGCTTCCAAGCCAATTTATCCACCGAACAGCTCGAACAAACAGGCCGCGTGCATGATCGTTACCAACCGCCAAAACCTTAGTCGCATCTTAATCATCCTGCTCGCGCTCGCGTCCACAGGCGCTTGGGCAGCCAGCAGCGACCGCCAACTGCCGCTTGAGGTCGAAGCTGACCGCAAACATACCGACTACAAAGGCGGACAAGCCGTGTACGAAGGCAAGGTCATCATTCGTCAAGGCCGCATGTTGATTCACGCCGACAAGGCCGTTCTTACCCTGCGCGAAGGACAGCTTGAGCGCGCGCAACTTGATGGCAAGCCCGTCACCTATCAAGACGTGGACGAACAAGGGCTACCGCTCAGTGGTCAAGCACTCAACATGGATTATAAAGTCAACGATAAAGCCGCAGGCGATGTTTTGACCCTCAGCGGGCAGGCCAAAATCGAACGCAACAAAGACAGCCTGACCAGCGAGCGCATCGTCTACAACCTTAAAACCGAAGTCATGGACGCAGGCGCAGGCAAAGGCGACCGTGTGCGCATGATTTTGCAACCGCGCCCGAAAGACGATGCCGCTCAAGGGTCACCCAAGCCATGATTCCAGCTGCAACCCGCGCATCTCACACCCTGCGCGCCACAGGTTTAAGCAAACGCTACGGCAGCCGTCAGGTCGTGCGCGACATGAATCTTACGGTTCACAGCGGCGAAATCGTCGGACTGCTCGGCCCGAACGGCGCGGGAAAAACCACCAGTTTTTACATGATGACCGGGCTAGTCCACGCCGACGGCGGGCAGATCACGCTCGACGAGCACGATATTTCCCGCTTACCGATTCACGCCCGTGCGCGTTTAGGCTTAGGCTATTTGCCACAAGAACCGTCGATTTTTCGCAAACTCAGCGTCGAAGATAACCTGCTCGCCGTGCTGGAGCTGCGCCCGGAACTGGATCGCCACAGCGCCCGCCAGACTGTGTGCGACGAGCTGCTTGAAGAACTGCATGTCACCCATGTGCGCCACAGCCTGGGGCAGAGCCTCTCTGGCGGCGAGCGCCGCCGTGTGGAAATCGCCCGTGCACTGGCCGCTGAACCACGTTTTTTGCTACTCGACGAGCCTTTTGCCGGGGTCGATCCCATCAGCGTAATCGACATTCAGCGCCTGATTAAGCACCTTGCCGAGCGCGGCATTGGTATTCTGATTACCGACCACAATGTGCGCGAAACTCTGCGCATCTGCGCCCACGCCACCATCATGCACGATGGCCAGGTGCTGGCGACCGGCACGCCGGATGAAATCCTTGCCAATGAGCATGTGCGCCGGGTGTATTTGGGTGAGAGTTTTACGCTTT
>DYLI01000253.1 GCA_020722165.1 Halothiobacillus neapolitanus
GGAACCGCTGATTTAATCGCACGATTTAATCTGATGCATAGAAGATGTGAGAAAATGGCGGGCGTTTGTTGTGGTTTGTTGAGGTTTGCGATGATTAGGCAATCGACTTTCTCCGAGATGGAATATTCCGCCAAGAAACGGGTAACGCGCCGTGATCGTTTTCTGTCCGAGATTGAAGCGGTGACCCCGTGGACGGCACTGGTGGCATCGATTGCGCCGTACTACCCCAAGGGTGATGGCCGGGGTCGTCCGCCGATTGGGTTGGAGCGCATGTTGCGCATGTACATCGCCCAGCAGTGCATTGGTCTGTCCGACGAAGGGATCGAAGACGCCCTTTACGACAGCCAAGCCATCCGTCGTTTTGTTGGCATTGACCTCAGTCGCGAGGCAGCGCCGGATGCCACCACCCTGCTCAAGTTCCGGCGCTTGCTGGAAACGCACCAACTGACCCGTACCGTGTTTGACACCATCAATCGTCATTTGACCGAAAAAGGCCTGATGCTCAAGGAAGGCACCGTCGTGGACGCCACGATCATCGCGGCCCCAAGTTCCACCAAGAATCGGGGCCGGGACCGGGACCCCGAGATGCATCAGACCAAAAAGGGCAATAACTGGCACTTTGGCATGAAGGCCCATATCGGCGTTGATGCCGAGTCGGGTCTGGTCCATACCGTGCTGGCCACACCGGCCAATGTGCACGATGTCACCCAAACCCACGCCCTGTTGCATGGCGAAGAACAGCATGTTCACGGCGATGCCGGATATGTTGGAGCGGAAAAACGGGAAGAGAACCAAAACGCTGCCGTCACCTGGCACATCGCGATGCGACCCGGGACCCGCTGTGCCTTGCCGGATACCACTCTGGGCCTGTTGCTGGAAAAGCTCGAGTATGCCAAAGCCCAAATCCGGGCCAAGGTTGAACATCCCTTCCATGTCATCAAAAACCTATTCAAACATCGCAAGACCCGTTACCGTGGCCTGGCCAAGAACGCGGCACAACTCTTCACCCTGTTTGGCCTAGCCAATCTGATGCTGGCGCGAAAACGCCTGGGGCTGCTTCACGCCCAAGTTGCGCCTTGAAAACGGAAAACAGTAAGATGTATCCCAAAAACAAGCCCCCAAGCCCTAATAACAGACCCTTCTCCGCAGAATCTGCTCAACATTTGAGCGGCCTTGCTACAAATTGGTTTGGG
>DYLI01000254.1 GCA_020722165.1 Halothiobacillus neapolitanus
GGGAACCTCTGCAAAAGTCAGCCCCATGAGTGCCTCATCCGTTAAAGCCAGATGAAACAAATCAGCCTTGCCGCCACCGGATTTGAGCTTGCCCCCAAGCGCACGCGCAAGCGGGAATTTCTTGACGAGATGGACCGGGTGATTCCGTGGTCGGAACTGCTCGCCTTGATCGTCCCGCACGCCAAGAGCGGCAAGACCGGGCGCCCGCCCTTTGCCGTGGAGACCATGCTGCGCATTCACCTGCTGCAGCAGTTCTTCGGCCACTCCGATCCGGCGATGGAAGAAGCCCTGCACGACATCCCGCTGTACCGGGAGTTTGCGCGGCTTGATGCGGGCATCACCCGGCTGCCCGACGAGAGCACCATCCTGCGCTTTCGCCACCTGCTCGAAGCGCACGACCTGGGCGCGCAGATCCTGGCCACCGTCAACGCCGTGCTGGCGCAGCGCGGTCTGCTGCTCAAGACCGGCACCGTGGTCGATGCCACCCTGATCGCCGCCCCCAGTTCGACCAAGAACAAAGAGGGCCGGCGCGACCCCGAGATGCATCAAACCAAGAAGGGCAATCAGTGGCACTTCGGCATGAAGTGCCACATCGGGGTGGATGCCGACTCGGGCCTGGTGCACACGGTGGTGGGCACGGCGGCCAACGTGCATGATGTGACGCAGGCCGGTGCTTTGCTGCATGGTGAGGAAGCGGACGTTTTTGCCGACTCCGGCTACCGCGGCGTGCACAAGCGCGAGGAGGTGAGCCAAGCCCATCCCGACGTCGCCTGGCATGTGGCCATGATGCCCAGCCAGCGCAAGGCGCTGGACACGACCACGCCCTTGGGCGCGATCCGGGAGGCACTGGAGAAGACCAAGGCGTGCATCCGCGCCAAGGTGGAGCACCCGTTTCGGGTGATCAAATGCCAGTTCGGCCATCGCAAGACGCGCTACCGCGGCCTGGCCAAGAACACGACCCAGTTGCTGGTGATGTTCGCACTCTCGAACCTGTGGATGGTGCGCAAGCGCATTTTGCAGGGCGCCGTGGGATGAGTGCGCCTGCAATACGGGCAACGGCCCGAAAACCAGCCCAATCGGGTCAAAACACCGTGAATTCAGCACGAAATTCGACCATGATTTCACCATGTGAACATGGACGCATCAGTCCGCGTTTTGGCGGGGGTTGTGCAGACCTTCCC
>DYLI01000255.1 GCA_020722165.1 Halothiobacillus neapolitanus
AGCAGCGTGATGGTCAACGCATCCACCCGCTTTGCCGATGGCTTCGAGTATGGTCTGGGCGCGGAAATCGGCATATCCACCGACAAGTTGCACGCACGCGGCCCGGTCGGCCTGGAAGGCTTGACCACGCAAAAGTACATCGTCTTGGGCGATGGACATATTCGCAGCTAATGATCGGCATCCTTGGCGGAACCTTCGACCCGATTCACTTAGGCCATTTGCGTTTGGCTGAAGAGGTGCGTGAGGCGCTGGACTTGGTGCAGGTGCGCTTTGTGCCTGCCTATCAACCACCGCATCGGCGCGCGCCTGTGGCTTCGGCAGAGCATCGTTTGGCCATGGTCGAGGCCGCGCTTGCCGACAATCCGCATTTTTGCGTGGACACCCGCGAGTACACACGCGGCGGTGCGTCATGGATGGTGGATACCTGCACGTCACTGCGTGAGGAATTTGGCGAGCGCCCCTTGGTACTGATGATGGGTATGGATGCGTTTAACGGCTTTACCCGCTGGCGCGAATGGCAACGCATTTTGGAACTGGTGCATTTGGCTATCGCCACCCGCCCAGGGGCGCGCGCCGAAGACGAGGCGGCTGAACTCCTCGCGGCGCGTAGCTGTCCGACGCATCTGCTTGAATGCGCACCGGTTGGACGCATTGTCGAAGTCCCCATGACCGCGCTGGACATTTCCGCCACCCACATTCGCGAATTATCGGCTTGTGGACGCAGTACGCGCTATCTTCTACCCAAGCCGGTGCAGGAATACCTGACCGAACATCCTTTGTACTAACTTCATTTTTACTTTTATCAATCGAGAACCCCATGGAACTAGAACCCCTACGCGACCTTATCGTCACTGCACTTGAAGACCTGAAAGGCGAAAATATCCAGGTCATGGATGTGCGCGGTCGCTGCTCATTCACCGACCTGATGATTTTTGCCTCCGGCACATCGGATCGTCATGTCAAATCCCTTGCTGGCAACGCCGAAGACAAGGTGCGCATCGCGGGCGTGCGTCCCTTGGGCGTGGAAGGCAACGACCAATCCCAGGCCAACTGGGTGCTGGTGGACTTGGGCGAAATCGTGATTCACGTCATGCTGCCGGAAACCCGCGAGTATTATCAGTTGGAAAAACTCTGGGCACTGGGCGGAGAACACGCCCGCAGCGCCT
>DYLI01000079.1:0-2661 GCA_020722165.1 Halothiobacillus neapolitanus
GCCTCCAGATAGACGCTATAAAACGCGTAATACGTACCATGACTGGCTTGCAGTAGCAGGCTGGCGGCAAGGAATAAATACACTTCGGGGCGTTTGAGAATTGGCCACGCCTGAATGCGCTGTTTGCGCTCCATCCCCGTGTCGGTATGAGCGGGTGGGCTTTGCACTTCCGGCACGGCCAAGGCCATCAGCAGCATAAAGCCAAACATCCCCAGCACCGCCCACGGCAAGACACCCGCGCCAAAGCCATCCAGCAAAGGGCCTATGCCGAACGCCGTGAGCACAAAGCCCACCGAGCCCCAGACGCGCACACGCGAGTAACGCTCGGGCTGTGTGCCCAAGTAATGCAGCGTGACCGCCTCAAACTGCGGCATGGCGGCGTTCCAGGCCAGCGTGAACAGCAGCATGACCAGTGTCATCCCCCACATACCCTGCACGGCGAACACGGACGCAAAGCCCAGCGAGGTGAATAAACTCGCCAGCCGCACCCAGCGCATGGGTTGCCCATAATGATCGGCCAACCAGCCCACCAGCGGCGGCCCGGCGAGCTTGGTCAGACCGAACAAGCCCATCAAAAAACCAATGGCCGCCGGGTCAAAACCTTCGTCTTTTAGATACAGCGGCCAAAACGGCAAAAAGACGCCCAGCGCGGCAAAATAGGCAAAGTAATAACCAGGAATGCGCCAGGTCAGGGCTTTTTTTGCGAGCGGCATCAGGCGTGGGCAGGAATCACCGGCGTGGCGCTGTGCACATCGGCATTCTGCCCGCGATGACGTAACGCATGGTCGATCAACACCAGTGCCAGCATGGCTTCGGCGATCGGCGTGGCGCGAATGCCGACGCAGGGGTCATGCCGCCCGGTGGTGATGACTTCCGCCGTTTCGCCATGCAGATTTACGCTCTGCCCTGGCAGGCGAATACTGGAGGTCGGCTTGAGAGCAAGATGCGCCACTACATTCTGCCCGCTGGAAATACCGCCCAACACACCGCCGGCATGATTGCTCATGAAACCATCCGGCGAGATTTCATCACGGTAATCGGTTCCGCGTGCTTCCACACACGCAAAACCATCGCCGATTTCCACGCCCTTGACCGCATTGATGCTCATCAAGGCATGGGCAATATCGGCATCCAGACGATCAAATACCGGCTCGCCCCAACCCGGCGGCACACCCTCGGCCACCACGGTCAGGCGCGCACCAATCGAATCGCCGGACTTGCGCAGCGCATCCATAAAGGTTTCCATCTCGGCCACTTTGCTGGCATCCGGGCAAAAGAAAGGATTACGCTCGATTTCATGCCAATCAACCTGTTCGATACGAATCGGCCCCAGTTGACTCAAATATCCGCGCACTTTGACCCCATAGCGCTCATGTAACCATTTTTTGGCAATCGCCCCCGCCGCCACGCGCGCCGCCGTTTCACGTGCGCTCGAACGTCCACCACCGCGATAATCACGAATACCGTATTTTTGCTGATAGCTGTAATCGGCATGGCCGGGACGGAAACTTTGCGCAATGTCGGAATAATCCTTCGAGCGCTGATCGGTATTTTCAATTAGCAGCGCAATCGGCGTGCCCGTGGTTTTGCCTTCAAACACCCCGGAAAGAATGCGCACGCAATCATCCTCTCGCCGCTGGGTAGTATGGCGCGAGGTTCCCGGCTTGCGGCGGTCTAAATCCGGCTGAATATCAGCCTCCGAGAGCACCATTCCGGGCGGGCAACCGTCCACAATGCAGCCAATCGCCACACCGTGACTTTCGCCAAACGTTGTGACCGTAAACAGGGTTCCAAAGGTATTGCCAGACATAGATTCTTATTCGTGTCGTTAAAAGTGGCGCTGATTCTATATCATCATGGCTTCGCTACGCCGCTTTGAGCCTTCGATCTATGCCCTACCTTTTGCACCACCTCATTAGCCAAACCGCGCAAACGCAACCTAATGCACCTGCCATTCGCCACGAGCATGGCCAAAATGACAAAGTTCTAAGCTATGAGGAACTTGCCTACAATGTGCATAAACTGGCGCTTAACTTCGTCAATATGGGGCTTTATGCGGGCGAACGTGTCGCACTCTGGCTACCTAAACGTTTAGATAACGTACAAACCCTATTTGCGGCCAGCGCAGCGGGTGGCGTGGTTGTGCCAATCAATCCGCTGCTCAAACCTGAGCAGGTCATCCATATCCTGAGTGATAGCGGTGCGCGCATTCTGATTACCCAACGCGCACGTTTACAAAGTCTGCGCCCATTGTTGGCGGGGCTACACGATTTGCGTTGGGTAATCGTGGTCGATGCTTTGGATGAAATCGAGCGCATTCCGGGTCTGGGGCTGCGCGCGTTGAGCGAGTTTAATGCGCCTGTCTGCGACCGCCTTACTCTCCCCAATCGGCTGGAAAGTGATCTTGCCGCGCTGCTTTACACTTCCGGCAGTACCGGCTTGCCCAAGGGTGTGGCGCTGACCCATCGCAACCTGTTGGCAGGCGCGGCCAGCGTGGTGCAATACCTGCGCCTTGAGCCTAGCGATCGTGTGCTCGCGGTCTTGCCCTTGAGTTTTGACTACGGCCTATCGCAACTGACCACGGCATTTAAGGCCGGTGCCAGCGTCGTACTCCTGGATTATTTGTTGCCACGCGATCTGTACAAAGCCATTTCGCAACAC
>DYLI01000079.1:2761-7397 GCA_020722165.1 Halothiobacillus neapolitanus
TAGGTCAACGCATCGTGGCCGTTGTGGTTGCTGAACATGAAAATATAGACACCCAAGTCTTGCTCAATCACTGCCGCAACGCCCTGCCCGCCTACATGCTGCCGCAGCAGATTCATGTTGTGGCAAGCCTGCCGCTTAACCCGAATGGCAAAGTTGATCGCCCGCGCTTGCGTGATGAAATCGCCGTGCTCAGTGAAGCCGGAACCTGTGAAGTCGGAACCAGTGAAGCTAAACTAAGGGACGCAGAAAACACATGAACGCACCCCACGCCCCGCTTCTCTTCCCAATCCAACACGGCGAAATCATGGTCAGCGGCACATCGCTCAGCCAACTCGCCGACCGCCTCGGCACGCCCTTTTTCGCTTACGATGCCAGCCTCATTCGCTCACGCATTGCCGAACTGCGCGCCGCATTACCATCCCATGTTCAACTGCACTACGCCATCAAAGCCAACCCCTACCCGCCGTTGTTACAACTTATGGCGGGCTTGGTCGATGGTGGCGACATTGCCTCCAGTGGCGAGCTTGCCACCGCTCTGCACGCCGGATTCAAGTCACAAACGATCAGCTTCGCCGGCCCCGGCAAGCGCGACCAAGAACTTGAGGCCGCCCTGCACGCGGGCATCACCGTCAACATCGAATCCGCTGGCGAACTTGAACGCTTGCACATCCTTGGTCAAAGGCTCGGCATTCGTCCACGCATCGCTCTGCGCATCAACCCGGACTTTGAACTCAAGAGCGCAGGAATGCGCATGGGTGGCGGTGCCAAGCCTTTCGGCATCGACAGCGAACAAGCCCCAAGCATCCTGAATAAAATCAAACAGATGGAACTTGAATTTCAAGGGCTACATATCTTTAGCGGCTCGCAAAGCCTGAACACTGAAGCCATTATGCAAGCCCACAGCGCCGCCCTGCTGCTCACACACGACCTACTCAGCGCAAGCGGTTTGAGCTGCCCACACATCAATATCGGCGGCGGCCTCGGCATCCCCTACTTCCCCGGCGAACAGCGCCTCGACCCCGCCCCCATCGGCACACATCTTCAACAATTACTTGAGGAACACTCGGCCTGGCTGGGCGAGACAAAACTCATTCTTGAACTTGGGCGTTACCTGGTCGGCGAAGCGGGCATGTACGTCACCCGCATCGTCGAGCGCAAAATCTCACGCGGCGAAACCTTTCTGATCTGCGATGGCGGCATGCACCACCACCTCGCCCTTTCAGGCAATCTCGGCCAGGTTATACGCAAAAACTACCCGGTTTATCTTGCGCACCAAGCCGACACACCCGCGACGGAAACCGTCAACATCCACGGCCCACTTTGCACCCCACTGGACATTTTGGGTCAAAAAACCACCCTGCCACGCACCAAAGTCGGCGACCTCATCGTCGTCACCCAATCGGGCGCGTATGGCCCAAGCGCCAGCCCGGTAAATTTTTTAGGCCATCCGCCAGCGGTTGAAGTTTTACTTTAAGTCATACCGCCCGCGCTGCGCACCAAACCTCCACCCGCTCGCAGCCCTGCTTGCGCAGCACCTTGGCCAGCTCGCGCACCGTCGCCCCCGTGGTCAATACATCGTCCACAATCGCCACATGTTTGGGCAAGATCACGCCTTTACGCAACACAAACACCCCGCGCACATTCGCCACCCGCTCATCTTGCGCAAGCTGGTTTTGCGGCACGGTCGCACGAACTCGGCGCACATCGTCATCTAAAACAGCAATACCCAAAGCCTGTCCCATAGGTCGTGCCAATTCCAAGGACTGATTAAAGCCGCGTTCTGCACGACGTCGCCAATGAATCGGCACGGGAATTAAAGCCTGCGGCAAGGTTTCATCCCGTTCGTACACAGCCCGCAACAAATCCTGCGCCAACGGCACGCCGCAACTCAAACGCCGCTGATATTTGAACTGCGTCAACAAATAACGCACCGCGCCGGTATAGACCAAGGGAGCCAGCGCTGCAGCATACGGCGGCGGATGCTGCAAACACACTGCGCACAGCCCCGGCGTGACGACCGGCACGGCACATTGCGGGCAGGCAAGCGCCACACGCGGCAACGCAAGCTCGCATGCAACACATAAATGCGACACGCCAGCAGGCAAACCACACAGCAAGCAGCGGCGCGGCAGTAACCAATTCGTTATACTGCCCGCCACATTCGCCACCCAGCTAGGTTTCTCGCTCATGTCATCGTCCCCCGCAGAAATTCTCACCGCCGCCAGCCAGCGTCGCTCGGCCGCTTTATTTAACTACATCAATATCGCTGTCATGGTATTGGCCGGTATCCCACTCATCATGGCGGGCTCGGCCTCCGGCAAAGGCATGATTCTCGCCACCGCCGCTGCCATTATCCCCATCGTGCTCTGGTTTGGCGGCTCCATGCTGCTGTATGCGCTCAACAAACACCACCCCAACCCCAAAGTCGGCCACTACACCCAATGGGCGGCTTATCGCTATTACGCGGTAACCGGTTCGCTGATCGTCATCGGCACGTTTTTCCCCGCCGATGTGCGCTACTACCTTGCATTTTGGGCGTTTGCCGCAGGCATATTAGTGCCGTGGTCGATCTGGGAGATCATCAAAATCCAGCGCGACACCTGGGCGGATATGCCCGTCCCCGAACCCCATCATGAATTTCACTGAGACCCGATCACTGCCCATGACTACAGAACTACGCCATAACTGGACACGCCAGGACATTCTCGATCTGTTCGCTCTACCGTTTAACGATTTGCTGTTCCGCGCGCAAAGCCTGCACCGCGCAAACTTCGACCCCAACGCGGTGCAAATCTCCACCCTGCTGTCGATCAAAACCGGAGCCTGCCCGGAAGACTGTTCGTATTGCCCACAAAGCTCCAAATACGATACCGGGCTGGAAAAAGAACGCCTGCTGGCACTGGATGAAGTGCTGACAGCCGCCAAAGCCGCCCAAGCCAAAGGGTCGACCCGCTTTTGCATGGGCGCGGCCTGGCGTAATCCGACCGACAAAAATCTCGAATTTGTCGAAGCCATGGTGCGCGAGGTCAAGGCACTCGGGCTAGAAACGTGCGTCACACTAGGCATGTTGCGCACCGAACAAGCGCAGCGGCTCAAAGATGCTGGCCTGGATTACTACAACCATAACCTCGACACCTCACCCGAGTTTTATGGCACGGTGATTACCACCCGCACCTACGACGAGCGCCTCGACACCTTACAAAACGTGCGCGAAGTCGGCATGAACGTCTGCTCCGGCGGCATTGTCGGCATGGGCGAATCGCGCCAAGATCGCGCCGGATTGCTGCAACAACTCGCCAATATGCCCAAACATCCAGAATCCGTACCGATCAACAATCTGGTACAGGTCGAAGGCACACCGCTGCACGGCACGGCCAAACTCGACCCATTTGAATTCGTGCGTACCGTGGCCGTGGCGCGCATCATGATGCCGCAATCCTTTGTGCGCCTCTCCGCAGGACGCACCGAAATGAGCGATGAAATGCAGGCCTTGTGCTTCCACGCCGGAGCGAACTCGATTTTTTACGGCGGCAAACTGCTGACCACCGAAAACCCGGATGAAAACCACGACCAAGCCCTGTTTGACCGCCTCGGTATCCATAGCCTCGGCGCGCATGATAAGGGCGGTTCCTGCTCAAGCTGTGGTTGTGTTTAAATTTCAGCCACCTAGAACACAGAGAGGCTAAAAACTCATTAGCTTTTCTCCGTGTGCTCAGTGATCTCTGTGGCTAATTTATGGATTTTGACTTAACCGAAGTCATCAGGACACCGACCATGCAAACCATTCTGCGCACCGTCACTTTCGTTTTACTAACGCTCCTTGCATTGCCCCTCCACGCCGGCCCCAACGACTACAAACTGCTCAACGCCGCCAAAGCGGGCGATTTGACACAAGTCAAAGCCTTGGTGAGCACAGGCGATGTGGACATCAACGTCATCGACTCTTTCCAGACTTCGCCGCTGATGATGGCCGTGGGTAACAAACATTTAAATGTCGCTGAATACCTGCTGCAACACGGCGCGGATATTCATCTCGACAATAAATACGGCTACACCCCGCTGATGCAGGCGGCGATGCGCAACGACCCAAAAATGGTGAGCATGTTGCTCGACAAGGGCGCAAAAATTGACCAGAAAAACTTCTATACCGAACTCACCCCGCTGATGATGGCGGTGGATAACGGCTCGATGGAACTGGTGGAACTGCTGATTGCACGCAAAGCCAATCTGAACCTGCAAGACGACCGCGGACGCAGCGCCCTGATGCACGCCAGCGCAGCCCGCCAGCCCAAAATTGCCGAGCGTCTTATCCAAGCGGGTGCAGACACAACACTCAAAGACAAACAAGACCGTACCGCTGACGATTTTGCCAAGCCTGCGCAACCATGAAGCAAGCCCGCCTGCGGCAACGTCTAAGCGAGCGCCAAGCCAGCGGTCTGTACCGCACACCGCGCCTAGCGATTGGCGCACAAACCCCGCGCCGCATCGTCAACGGCCAACCTGTACTGAGCTTTTGCAGCAACGACTACCTTGGTCTCGCCAACCACCCCGAGGTTACTGCCGCCTTCAAGCAGGGTGCGCATGACTACGGCGTGGGCAGCGGCGCAGCGCACCTCATCAACGGTCACACCCGCGC
>DYLI01000080.1 GCA_020722165.1 Halothiobacillus neapolitanus
TTGCCATGACAGGGCTTCTGACCGAAATCTCGGCTCGAAAACGTCGAACTTGGGTTCCCACGTGCTTGATCGCTTCGCTGCGTGAGAATGCCAAATCGTCAACCAAGGCGTTGACCTCTGCCGCGTGACGGTTGGTGCGCAGCAGGGACTGAAATGAGCCCAGGCCGAGAGCAGCAAGCACCGCGGCCAGTGCCATGACGGCCAACAGATCGAACAGCGTCAACCCGCTTTGCCGTTGCACAGCCGCTTGATGCTGTTCGAGGCTGTGATGATCGAGATTAAAAGGGCCCTTCGGGCATCCCTTGCGCGGCTTGCTGATGTCGGACTCGAAGAGGTTCCCGGATCGCCACCAAGAGTGGAAAACGATCCGAACCGTGTGCAATCTCAAAGACGTGTGCACGCAGCGAACCCACCAACTTTTGCCGATGCGAGCAGACGATCCGTCCCTAACGCGAAGCCGCTGGTCGTTTATTGTTTTTGCCGCTTTCGCTGGCTTTCGAGACGGGCGGCTTGGGCACGCCGATGGTTTGTGGCCCGATCGGCTGCGGCCGATGCACCAGACCGTGGGGAGCGGGTTCTGGGGATTTGACCGTCGCCGTGGTTTTTCCCCTTGTTGGCAAGTGCTCAGCAGCGTGGGCCGGGATGATCACGGCCAGCCACAAGACAGCAATCACCGAGGCTGTGCGTTGCATGGTTAGCTCCTATTCGACATGGGTTTACTGTTGGATGATCCACAAAGGCTTGACGCCAACGATGCCCGAGCTGGCGCGCGAACGCGATTTGGCGACGAGGTTGAATGCGGCTTGGGCATTGGTGTTTTGTTGCGAAGCACCATAAATATCGTAGCTGGCGCTCGCAGCGTCGTAGGAAATGGCTGGAGAAAATGCCGTGCCTGCGCCGATCCACAAGTTTTGCATGATCGCTAGGCCGTTGAGACCGGTGAATTGATCTTTGGGGAATAAGCCGTCGCTGAGGCTGTAGAGGTAATAGTAAGCCCCCGTTGCCCCGCATGAGTTGGTCGTGCTTGAGGCGCTGGTCGTCACCGGCACGATGAGCGTGCCATTCAAGACTTTTGCCTGGTCGGTGATGGTCGAGATCAGAGGTAAAAACTGCGGGCCGTTGCCATCGACTCCAGGGTCGGTCTGGAAAGTGCCGTTTGCATTGCTCGATGGCCCGCCAGCGTGTGTTTGCCACGTCATTTGCCAACCTGTGCTCGATGGGCTGAAAACGGCGATTTGCTGAGATCCGGTGGCCCAGATGTAGGGCCCTGAAGACGTTTGTGCGTAACCGACGTATTGCGCCGGGTCGGCCGTAACCGGCATCGTGCCAATTGCTGTAGCAGATTGGCCAATCTCAGGGGCCGTGAAGCCGCTTTGCGTATTCAGGGAATAAATCTTGCCGTCTTTCCCGCCCACGTACAAGCTGTTGGTCGCAGGGTTGATGGCAAACGGGCTCGATGGGATGAACCCGAGCACAGAGCTCGATTTAGATCCCTTGCTACTCATGACATTGAGCTGCGCTTGAGAGCCACTGTTGGTCGTCGTAATGGTGGTGTAGATCATGTACGCCACACCGTTTTGATCCCACACCACAGTCGGCGCAGCTTCTGGTGAGGTTGCACCCGGTTGGTTATCGAGGGTCACGGCAGTCGAAGCGTCGATGTAGCCGTTTGCACCCAACTGAATGGCAAAATGCGTCGCACCCGATTGCGCAGCGGCAAACACATAGCTGTGCCACTGGTTGTCTTGACCGATGCCATCGAAAACCCCATACCCGCCTTTCATGGGCTGCGTAGATTCGAATGTGGCGTAGTTTTTCAACTGGTCAAGCAAGGTGGATGGCATATAGGCCCACTTGAGGGAGCCGTCTTGCGCCTTGGACGCATATAAAAAGCCGTCATCTGCCGCCCAGAGGACGAAGGGGGCTCTGCTCGCGTTGTTTTTGGCATATGTTGCATAACCGGATTTATTCAGCAAAAGCGCGTTGGAAGGGTGAGTGACCAACACCGGGCCATTGGATTTTGCGGTGATCGTGCCGACGAGAGAGCCAGATTTTCGCCCCGCGAGATAATGACCGTTGTCATCGTTGGGATTGATGGTGTAGGCGCTGATCGTCGCTGCATCGGGGCTGCCGCTGGCGGCAAAAACCGACGCAGGCAAATTCGCCCAGGCTTGCACTTCGCGCTGCCCGGACGCGCTGGCGGTATCCGACCAGAGAGAGTCTGCGCGATTGTTCGCCCTGCTGGATTGTTCGTCAGGCGATGCCGCGTCGAATGTGGGATCGGCGGCAATCGTGCCATTGTCTTGAATCTTATAGGCAAGTAAATGACCCTCCATGGAACCGTAGTTGTTATTCGATGTGGCAACATAGGTGTAAGCGCCCGAGCTGACCATTCCAGGCACGGCTGGCGTGGCGCTGACGACCGCGCCTTGTAGTCCGACGAACACCGTACTGATGGCGTTGAGCAAGTCGTTGGCATTGCTGACTTGAAACGCCCGGCTGGTGCCGCCCGCGGAGGCAATGGCGTTGGCCTGGTCGATGTCGCCAGGGTTGCTGCTGATGATGACTACATAGGTCTTCACATTCTGTTCGGCCAGAGCTTGCGCAGCTTTGGCGGGATCGGCATAGATGACATTGCCATTGCTATCGACCGTCCAGCGTGCGTCTTCGTGGCCGTCATAGATCAACAGCACCGCATTGGTGCGGCAGCCGTCCTCCGGGTCTTGTTGTTTGTAAGCCTTGAAATACGCCGCGGCATCCATGAGCGAGTCGAACACAGGCTCTTGATTCGGGTCGTAACTTGAGCGAAGACTGCTGGCCGAAACGCTTTGCAGCACGCCGTTGTTGACGATGGTTTGCGCGTTGCGGTCATAGCCTAAACCGGAATCATCCCATTGCGGATAAGCTGGATTGACGAGGTTTTGGATTTTCCCTCGCTGATCGATGTATCCACTATGAGGATTGGGCAAATCGACGAATGCTCCCATATAAGGCGCGCCGCTTGTGTTATAGCTGCCAAGAAGAGATGCAGATTGCGGCCCGGAAGGATAGCTTGCTGTGTAGGAGTTGTCTGATGGATTGTAGCTTGCTGCACCTGACCACCCGGTGAATGTGCCGATTGGAGTCTCTGACGTATGGTCGTAGATACTCGGGATATAGCTGAAATAGGCCGGCGTGCTGGTTGAGGATGGCGCCTTGAATCGATCTGAGACCAGGCTGAATTGCTGTTGCACCTGGCGAGAATAGGGGGGGAGGCTGCAGGACTCTGTCCACGAGTTCGGCGGCATGTTGCCGTTTGCGTCATATTGTGTCTCGCCAATCCGTGTGAACTGCAGGGTGTTGCCGCTGTAGAGGGTGGGGTAGGCATTGACGACCATGCGCGGCGAACCATCCGGGTTGTTCGCCATATACTCGCCCTGCCAATCGTTGGACTGCGAATTGAAATAGGTGCGGCACAGCGCGAAAAGAGGATCGATTGAGAGAGGACTCGAATTGATCGGGGGACCCATGTCGAGGCCGCCTGAGCCATAGAAATACGGTCCATCGTCTTCATTATTTTGGTATTTCTGACTTTGTTGCCCGTACTGTAAATACTGTGGATATTGCACACTGAGCGGTAATCCGTCTTGAGTCGTGACAAAGGGCAGCACTTGGCTGTTATTGGGTTGAGAAGCGCCGATGGCAAATGGCGCGCCCCGGTTATTATCCCAACTCGGCCACCACGACACCCAGGCAAAGTGGTTCGGGTTGCTGCCGTAATCGGTCAGTTGCTGTGTTGTCATACTACTGAGGTTTCCGGGTAACGGATTGTCTTTGTTTCCGCCAGGCGGGTAAATATTGGGCCAGAAGGTATTGGTCAACAGCGTGGTGGTGCTGAGCTGCATGCCAAAGGCTTGACGAAACGTGGCAAAACCGAAGTTGATGTCGTCGCTATTGTGCGAGGACAGCAACTGGTAAAGCACGTTCTTGGCGATATAGAGCTTGCTCGTGGGTTGGTTGCCGTATTGATGGTCTGGAAATGGGGTGCCAGTGCCGCCGCAACCTGGGTCATTGGAAAAAACCGGAGCGGGGGCGTAATCAGAAGTGCTGGAATAAGTGGCCGGACAGCGGTCCTGGATGGGTTTGTCTTCCGGCGTGGTCGGAAGATCGACGTTCCCCATCGTCCGGTTCATCGAATAGGAATTGCCCAAAATCACCATGAGGTTGGGCGCGACGATGGAGGATGAAGACGTTGTGGGCGTGGTTTGTGCGGTAGCGGTGGGCAAGGCGCCCAAAGGAGACAGGGCCAAGGCCAGCGACAGAGTACTCAGCAAAATGCGGCGCATGATCGTTTTTTTCATGAGGACACCTCAGATTTTTTGGCAAGTGCGATAAACAGATTGCAAGGTATAGCCGCTGTCGGCAGGGATGTTGCTTGCCTGGGCGTGGATGAACACGTTATAAAACACCGCGACGAATCCTTCCTGTCCACAAGCGGACGGATCGACGATGCCGGTCGGCGCCACGACTTGCCTTATGGCAAATGGTGTTTGGGTGGATCCGACCGATTGGTTGATGGTCGTCGCCTGGCATAGGCCGTGCTTATCGCAGGTCTGCCAAAAATCCGCAGATCGGGGGTTGAACGGGGGGGTAGCGGAGGCGCTGGGGTTGGCGACAAACCAGGGCGGTGGGTTTGGCTGGTATTCGAGCAAGCCGTTTTGCAATGCCTGGTCGATGGCTAGACGCAAACGGGCCAAATCACGGCCTGCCGCATCGGCTGCATCGGAGCGCACACTCGACGACACGCCGAGGGTGACGCCTTCGATCGTATGCTTTGTAAAAATCGCGATCAGCAAGGGCAGGATCAGGAGAAAAATCATCACGACGATCAGCAGTGCAGCGCCTTGCTGCTTTTGAAGATTGTTGCGTTTCATCACTGGCTCCAGGCGACATTACGCAGGAAAACGGTACGCGAGTACACCGTGCTCTCAAATCCTGAGTTATTGGGCACGTTGTTGACGTCCAGCACATTGACATCTGGCGGCACTTGGCGCGAACCGACGTTTTTGCGCTGCACCATCAAAGCGAACTGCACGGCGCCAACCGGGCCTAGATTGGCGGTCCAGGGGACGAAGGGTTGCAGAGTACCGTCTGCAGCCAACGGCGCGAACAGAGCGCGCAGATAAACCACGTTGGCGGCAATCGCCGAGTCTTGCAAGATGACTCCCGTGCTGTCGACCACGGTGCGAAACAGCGTGGGGACTCCGTTATCAACACGAATCGAGTAAGTTACTTGGATCAGGCCGTCGGCTGAATTCGCCGCACCCATGTTTTGGACATACGCCTGCTGCAAATCCGTTGCGGTAATCGACCGAGGGAGCAGTCCGTTGAAGGCAGAAAAACCTGTTGAAGGATTTAATGCTGAAAGGTCTGAGTTGTGGATGATGTTGCCCGCTCCGCCGATATTGGTGATTTGTAAGCGGACGCATGCGCCCAGGGTGGGCAAGACGAGCATGTCCACATCGCCATTATTGAAACCAGTGACATCGGCAACGAACAAGCTGGCATTGTTGTCGGTTCCGCCGGTGACTCTGGTGACAGCGACGCCCTGATTGCCCAAAGCCGCCGCGGCACCAAAGGCATTGTTGTAAACAAAGGTGATGGCGTCAGAAGGTGGAGTATTCGCGCCAGGAGCGACATAGGCCATGCTTTGAGTCGTTCCCGGCACTGTGCTGCCCGTAGTTTGCGGGGTGGCGCTCACGGCCAAGAGGGTAAATGCGGCATTGTTGTTCGGTGACCCCGGGCCGTAGGCCAACACCTTGTTGCATTGCCCCTGACCAACGGGGCCGGTCAGCATGAAGCCGGCGGCTTGCGCGTCGGAGGTGATGAGATTGATGGCGTTGCGTGCATCGTTTTGTGTCGTCACCACCGCATCGGCGCGCATGCCGCCTACAGCAACCGCTTGGTAGCTGGCGGTGAGCCCAAGCAGCATGATGGCGGCCACGCCCAACGCCACCAGCAGCTCGATCAAAGTGAACCCGCGTTGTTTCATCAGTACCCCTCCTGGATTTGATAGGTGCGCACGGTGGGCGCCGACTGCGTTGGCGATTGGGTGGTCAGCGTCAAGGTGAGCAGGCAGGCTGCTGCTGGCGGGCAGGGTGCTGGCGCCGTGATGATCTTGACTTGCCGAAGGAAGGGGTTTTGCGCCTGCGCGCTGTTCCACCAGTCTTTCAGCACTTCATCCCTTGGGGCGGCCCCCCGTTGCAGCGTGATGTTGTTGCTGCCTTGGAGTGTTGCTGGATGACCGAGAAGGAGCGCGGCCACATTCTGCGCGGCGTACTGGTCGAGCATGCGGGTTTGCGCGCGGCTGTTGGCGGCAAACAAGGCGTTGATCCCGTAGATCAAGGCCGCCGTGGCCAGAACGAAGACGGCCAGCGCCACCAAAACCTCGATGAGGGTAAAGCCCGCCGAAGACGAGCGAGGGCGTAGTTGCGGAGAGTTCATTGCAGGCTCAAGTTCAAAAGACCCGTGGTATCCAAGGTAACCTTCCAAGTGGCGCCGCCGCCCGAGACGGCGTAAACCAAATTGGCGTTCATGTTTGCAAGGGTGCCGTTGGGTTGCTGCTGCGCCAGCCTGCCGTCGGGGAGGAAAACCAGCGTGTTCCCTACGGGGCCGACTGCCTGGCAGTTCACCCCGGGAGACATCTCGGCTGAACCGCTGCGGTCTGGGGTGGCTTGAGTGGCGCCTAGTCTGCCCCAGGCAACCCAGGCGCAATCGGCCTGCGGCATATAGTTCACCACGCGCGAGGAGCTGATGGCATAAGCGCGCGCCCAGTCGATGCCCGAGGTGATGGATTGCGCCACCTCGCGTGCGCGCTGCCGAGCGTACATGTTTGAAAACGACGGGAAGGCGATGGTTGCGAGGATGGCGACAATGGCGATGACCACCAACAGTTCGACCAAGGTGAAGCCCAAGACGAGTCTCGACCGACATTTCATCTGTGGTTTGGCCTGAGGTTTCTCCTTGCGAGGAGGCGGGGCGGCTAGGTGGGCAGGAGAGGACATCATGACAAGTATGAAGCTGGAGAACTCAATGCGAGTTATAGCCAGCTTTTTGACAGGGAGCGCAGACTTTCCGACGAACGGATGCCTGGAGGCGACGAACGGTATTTTTTGTATCTATTGGAACGACGCGGTGCGCTCCATTGCGCGCTGTCGCGGCGCCGAGGTGGGCTCTCACGGCAATGCAGGGCCGCCCTAAGTTTCCTTGACCCCACGGGGGCTCAGAGGCAGGATTGCAGGCCGACGGCGATGCCGCGGCATTGGGCGCAAAGCCACAGGGCCTGGGCGCGGCGAGCGTGGTCGCAGTCCCAGTCGGAGAGGACTTGCCGGAGCTGGCCGCCTTGCCAGTGGTTG
>DYLI01000081.1:0-1425 GCA_020722165.1 Halothiobacillus neapolitanus
GTTAAAGCGCCTCGCCGTACCAAGTGTACTGTCTTCGGCACTTTGCCTTGCTGGAGCACTTTTGCATAAGTCCTATAAATCTTATTGCGTAGCCACAGAGAGCACAGGGATGGGAACTGACTTGGTGCGCCCAGTGGCAAAAAGAGTTTTGTAGCTCGGATGCCAATCCGGGGCAATCCTCGCGCTTGGCACGGATTTTCCCGGATTGCGCTTCGCTACATCCGGGCTACTCGTTGCCGCTGACTTGGTGCCCTCTGTGGCAAAAAAAATTCAAAAGGAACACACCATGCCTAATCTGAAACAAGCTGCCCTCGACTACCACCGCCTGCCCATGCCCGGCAAGGTCGGCACGTATATTACCAAGCCCACCGCCAGCGCACGCGATTTGGCGCTGGCCTACTCGCCGGGGGTGGCCGAGCCGGTGCGGGCGATTGCCGCCAACCCTGACGATGCCTACCTCTACACCGGCAAGGGCAACTTGGTGGCGGTCATCACCGACGGCACGGCCATTCTTGGCCTGGGCAATCTTGGCACGCTCGCCTCCAAGCCGGTGATGGAAGGCAAAGGCTTACTGTTCAAGCGCTTTGCCAATATCGACGTGTTCGATATCGAAGTGGACAAACGCTCGCCTGAGCACTTTATTGATGTAGTAAAAG
Source organism: Halothiobacillus neapolitanus (assembly GCA_020722165.1). Taxonomy (GTDB): domain Bacteria; phylum Pseudomonadota; class Gammaproteobacteria; order Halothiobacillales; family Halothiobacillaceae; genus Thiofaba. Next base: position 657 of record DYLI01000081.1, read on the forward strand.
CTATTGCCCCCACCTTCGGCGGCATCAACCTCGAAGACATCGCCGCGCCGCATTGCTTCGAGATTGAAGAAAAACTGATTGAAGCACTCGACATCCCCGTATTCCACGACGACCAACACGGCACGGCCATCATCATCGCCGCCGCACTGCTCAACGCGCTGGAAGTGCAGGGCAAACGCATCGAAGACGTGCGCATCGTGCTGGTCGGTGTCGGTGCAGCGGGAACCAATACGCTCAAGCTACTGCTCGCCCTCGGTGCGAACCCACAGAATTTGCGCGCCGTTGACCGCGTTGGCGTTTTACACGCCGAGCTTGCCGACTTGCCGCCGCATCATGCCCAATTCGCCGTACCGACCGAAGACCGCAGCCTGCAAGATGCCTGCCGTGGTGCCGACGTCTTTATCGGTCTGTCCGCCCCCAACCTGCTCACGCCAGACATGCTCCTGAGCATGGCGGCCAAACCAGTCGTCTTCGCGCTGGCCAATCCCGACCCTGAAATCAGCCCGGAATTAGCGCACAGCCTGCGCGACGATCTCATCATGGCCACCGGGCGCAGCGATTACCCCAACCAGGTCAACAACGTGCTGGCTTTCCCCTTCATCTTCCGTGGCGCGCTGGATTGCCGCGCCCGACGCATCTCCGAGGGTATGAAGCTTGCCTGCGTGAAAGCGCTGGCCGAACTGACCCGCGAACCGGTGCCCGTCGAAGTCCTCGAAGTCTACGGCGTTGACTCCATGCACTTTGGCAAAGATTACATCCTGCCCAAGCC
>DYLI01000081.1:1525-7356 GCA_020722165.1 Halothiobacillus neapolitanus
ACCCCGCGCCTACCTGATCGACAGCAATATCTACATCTACCGCGCCTGGCACGGCTCGACCGTCGGCCTGCGCGACGCGGAAGGGCGCGCACTCAACGCGGTGCATGGCTACGCCGAATTTTTGTTGCGCGTGCTGGAAGACATTCAAACCGACCGCGTGATGCTCGCCTTCGACATCCCACAAGCCAACCCCTATCGCCGCGAAATCTACCCCGCCTACAAAGGCCATCGCAGCCCGCCTCCCGCCGATTTAATCCCGCAATTCGCCCTCTGCCGCGCTTTGGCCGCAGGTTTGAACCTGCCCATCCACACCTCGGAGCGTTTCGAGGCCGACGATGTCATCGGCACGCTTGCCTCGAAGCTGCGCGCCGAAGGCCTCGCCCTCACCCTGCTGACCGCCGACAAAGACCTCGCGCAACTGCTGCAAGACTCGGATCGCTGGTGGAATCATGGCCGCAGCGAAGTGCTGGATGCACGCGGCGTGGAGCGCGTCTGGGGCGTGCCGCCACATCTAATCGCCGACCTTTTGGCGATCACCGGCGATGAGTCCGACAACATCCCCGGCGTGCCCGGCATTGGCCGCACCACCGCCGCACGCATGTTGCGCAAATGGGGCAGCCTGGAAGGTGTACTGGCGAATCTGCACGCCATCGGCGCACAGAAATTCCGTGGCGCGACCCGCGCGCAAAAACTCATGCTGGAACACGAAAACACCGTGCGCTTTGCGCGCCGACTCACCGGCATTGTCTGCGACATTCCGCTAAACAACGCCGAACACACCCACTGGCAACGCCCCCCACCCCAGCAGGTGACCGAATTATTTGCCAACCTGCGCTTATCCGTCCAGATACAAGAGCGCTGGATTCGTCTATTGGATGCTTCATTTATATGCTAAGCTTCACAACACATCGCGCAACAACCCTAAGCTAACAGGCGCCTATGCTCCATCGCCTAGAAATCAAAGCTTTTGTCATTTTTTTGACCCTAAGCGTGCTGCTGGGTGGCGTTGTCTGGGGCTTTCAGAACAACACAACCCAGCAACGCATGCACAACAGCCTGGTGCAAGATACGGCAGCCCTGGCTGGCGTACGTATTGGTTTACAAGACTCGGCCAATGCTATCGCTCTACAAATCCAGAGCAACCCCGCGCTCCTTGGTCTACTCAAACAACTTGCCGCCACCCAAGACCCAAACATACATCAACAACTCTACGCCGCCATCGCGCCGTTATATGCCCTACTGCAACAACGCCATAGTCGTAACTTAAGCTTTTTCTCGACCGACGGAACCGCCTTGCTACGCATGCAAGCCCCCCAAGAGCACGGCGAAAACGTCCTCGCTTTTCGGCCTCTCCTGCGCCAAGTGCTTACAACGCACGAACCCGCATCCGGGTTTGAATTTGGTCTTTTCTTCCAAGCCTACCGTTACATCTACCCCCTATTCGAGGGTGAAACCTTGCTCGGCGCATTTGAAATCAGCGTAGGTTTTTCCGCTCTGCAAGATGCCTTTGCCCAGTACGCCCCGTTGCACACAGGTTTTATCACCCTGCTCGATCGTGATGCCGTGCTCGCGCTTATCTCCAATCATCAAGGACACCAAAGCGAATATTTCCAAAACCTCTACAGCACCTCAAGCATTGACCCCGGCTTTGTCATCGAAAACCTGGACCAACCACAATTCAATGCCCCTGCGGCACCCAGCATCACCTCCACCCTCATCGACATCCAAAAACGCTTGGGCGCAACCCCAGACATCCGGGAAAAACTCCACGCGGGTAGCCCCTTTGTTGAGCGCGTCTGCATTGACTTGACCACCTGCTTTATCGCTAACTTTTTACCGCAGCGCAACGACGACGGCACACTGATTGCCTACATTCTCGCCATCACACCCCAAACAGAGCGCCCACAAAATTTAGTTGGTGCGTTTGCGGTGTTCGGCCTCGGAGTGTTTTTACTCGGACTTATCACCCTAATCGTCCTCAAAGCCATTCAAGCCAATCAACTCAGCTACGCCATCAGCCAACAATTAAGCGAAGGCATTTACGTCATCAATCCGCAGGGCATCATAACCTACGTTAACCCGCGCGCCTGCGCACTAGTGGGCTACGAGGCTCGTGAATTACTCGGGAAAAACGCACACGATCTGTTTCACTCTAAAATCAAACAACACTCCCACCGAGGCAAACCCTGCCCGATTCAAAATACCACTTTCCACGGCAAAAACTTCCACAGCGCCAAAGCCACATTTTTTCACAAAGATGGCAGCGAAATCCCGATTGAAGTCAGCAGCTCCCCCATCGTGACCGAAGGGCATGTTACCGCCAGTGTCACGTTGTTCCGCGACATCAAAGGCCGCCTGAGCGAGAAAAAGCGCCTACGCGAAGTCAACGCTGCCTTTTCACACGCTGCCGAAGGCATCATCATTACCGATACTGAGCAACGTATTCTCTCGGTCAACCCTGCCTTCACCCACATTACCGGTTACGAACCTGAAGAAGTCATCGGGCACACACCGAGTTTCCTTTCCTCCAATTTTCAAGACGCACTTTTCTATCAAGCGCTTTGGCATGAGCTCAAGCAAAACCTGCATTGGCAAGGCGAAATTATTAACCGCCACAAGAGCGGCCGCCTATACACCGAGCGCCTGTCCATCACCGCTGTGCAGGACGAAGACGGCAGAATCACCAACTACACCGCTGTATTTAGCGATATCAGCGCGCTCAAGGAAAAAGAGCAACGCCTGCAACACAACGCGCTGCATGACGCACTCACCGGGCTACCCAACCGGGCGCATCTTACTGACCAAATTAACCAAGCCCTTAAACATGCACCGCACAAGCAAAAGCTGATCGCGCTGTTGTTTATTGACCTTGACCGTTTCAAAGTCATTAACGACAGCCTGGGACACGATATTGGCGACATTTTGCTGCAAGAAGTTGCTGCACGCATGAAGTCATGTCTCAAACCTGACAACCTACTCGCCCGCCAGGGTGGCGATGAATTCGTCATCTTGATGGACAACATCAGCCATCCCGAAGATGCCGAAGATGTTGCAAAAGGTGTCATTGAGACACTTAAAAAAGACTTCCACCTTGCCGAACACAATCTGTATGTAGGCAGCAGTATCGGCATCAGCCTTTACCCGCATCACGGTACCGATGCAAGCACCTTGCTGCGCCATGCGGATATCGCCATGTATCACGCCAAGGCCGAGGGCGGTAATCGCTACCAATTTTACGAAAATCACGGTGATGACCGTGCTCACGAGCGGCTTCTGCTTGAAGCCGAGCTGCATCTTGCCATTCCACACAACGAACTGCGTCTGTTTTATCAGCCCAAGCTCCAGCTTAACGATCAACGCATTATCGGTTTTGAGGCACTGCTGCGCTGGGAGCACCCAATTCGCGGCAACATCACGCCGGCCAGCTTTCTACCCTTGCTGCGCACCACCGGCCTTATTCCGGAACTCGGTCATTGGGTCGTGAAGCACGCTTTGCAAAATCTTGCTGATTGGCACAATCAATTCGACCTGCAAGATCGCGAATGCGCGGTCTACATCAACCTCGAGGGCGAAAACCTTGCCGATGAAACCTTTAGCGAATTCATTCTTCAAGAACTCGAAAATCACAACCTTCCGCCACACTGCCTAGGTATCGAAGTGACCGAGAACGCGTTTAGCGGCCAAGCCGAGAAGATTGTCAGTACCCTGCACAAACTTCGTGCTGCGGGCATCAAAATTGCCATTGATGATTTCGGCACGGGGCACTCGTCCTTGCAGCGCATCAAAACCCTCCCCGTCGATCAACTCAAAATTGACGCAAGCTTTGTACGCGACATGCTTGACGACCCAAGCGACCGCAGCATTGTGCAATCCACCATCAGTCTTGCACACGATCTTGGTCTGAGCGTCGTCGCGGAAGGTGTCGAAACCCAAGCTCAAGCCGACCTGCTAACCCGCATGGGTTGCGATCAAGTCCAGGGCTATCTCATTGCCAAGGCGCTCCCCGCCGATGAGGCCGCGCGCCTAATGTGGCCTTAGAGCCTATCTAAGAACCTATTCATAATCTTTCTGAATAGCTTTTCTCCCCCCTTTGGAAAAGGGGGGTTAGGGGTCGAAGCGGCTGACAATGCCGTTTGCATAGGCTTTTCTCCCCCCTTTGGAAAAGGGGGGTTAGGGGGGATTTAGATGGACGCGACAAGTTCCAAGGCCCTAAATCCCCCTCAGTCCCCCTTTTACAAAGGGGGAAGCTACCCAAAAGCAAAGCTTATATGAGCAGATTCTAAGAACCTACTTACACTTTTTATGATTGAGGTTTTAACCCCCTCCCCCTTGGCTGGGGTGGGCTAGCAGCAATTCAAGGCACCCGCACCAAGCGCATATCCTGCTCAATCCGCACAATGCGCCGCTGCAAAGCCCCCGTCGCCTTGCCACCATCGTAATAACGCGGATTCGGCACAATGCCCGCCATCCAAGCTGCCTGCCCCGGCGACAACTGCGCCGCCGACACGCCGAAATAATGCCGCGCTGCTGCCTCCGCGCCGAAAAAACCATCACCCCACTCGATCAGATTCAGATACAGCTCCAGAATCCGCCGTTTATCCAGCACACCCTCAATCATCAGCGTAATCAGCGCCTCCTGCCCCTTGCGCAGGAACGACTTCTCGCCCGACAAAAACAAATTCTTCGCCAATTGCTGACTAATGGTCGAACCGCCTGCGACCACGCGACCCTTGCGCAGATTTTTCTCCAGCGCATTCTGCATCCCGTCCCAATCAAAGCCTTCGTGCTTGAGAAACTGCGCATCCTCGGCGGCGACAATGGCGCGCTTCAAGTGCAGCGAAATACGCGGATAATCCACCCATTGCTGGCGCAAATCGGCCTTGGGATGATCCGCCCGCATCTCATCCAGACGCGCATCCATAAACGCCGTCGAACCCGGATCAACCCAGCGCCAAGCGACGATATGCGCCAGATACCAGCCCTGCACCAAAAAGAATGCTGTCATCAACAGCAACACGGCGCGCCACAGCCAACCACGCCAAGATAGTTGCCGCCGTTTAACCCTCGCCAAAAAACACCCGCGCCTGTTGCGTATCCAGCGCAATCTGCATCATCAACTCACTCAAACCCGCAAAACGCTGCTCGGCACGCAAAAAAGCACAAAAGCGCACCTCAACCTGCTTGCCATACGCATCGCCCGCCCAGTCGAACACATGCACCTCGACACGCGGCACCACCCCGCCCACCGTGGGGCGCACCCCGGCATTCGCCACACCGAGCAACACCTGTCCATCCAGCCCGCGCACCTCGACCGCATACACCCCATGCAGCGCAAAATGCTTGCGCCCCAGCGGCAGATTCAAGGTCGGAAAACCCAGCTCGCGCCCGCGTTTATCGCCATGTGCCACCCGTGCGCACAGCGCATAAGGCCGCCCCAGCAAGCTTGCCGCCTCAGCCAACGCCCCCGCACGCAAAGCCGCCCGCACCCGCGTACTCGACACCCGCGCGCCCGCAACGTCCACAGGCGCAACCGTATGCACCGCAAACCCAAGCGCACGCCCCATCTGCTCAAGCAAGGCCACATCGCCCCGCCTGCCGTGACCAAAACGAAAATCATCGCCGACCACAAGCTGACGCACGCGCAAGGATGCGCATAGCACATCGCGCACAAAATCCTCCGCCTCAAGACCCGCCAACGCCTGATTAAAACGCAGCACATGCAGCACATCGACCTGCCTTGAAGCCGCCAACAGCGTCAACTTCTCGCGCAAACTACTTAAACGTGGAATCGGCGCAGCACTCGCCGCTGCAAACACCTCACGCGGCAGCGG
>DYLI01000082.1 GCA_020722165.1 Halothiobacillus neapolitanus
GTTCGGCCACATGGCGCACGTAGAGCGGGACATTCGGCTTGCCACGATGCGGCACGGGGGCAAGATAGGGCGAGTCGGTTTCAATCAACAGACGGTCGCTCGGAATCATCTTCGCCACTTCGCGCAGTTCGGCGGCGCTTTTGTAGGTTAATACACCGGAAAACGAGATGTAAAAGCCTAAATCAAGGGCGCGCTTGGCCGTGGCCCAGTCTTCGACAAAACAGTGCATTACACCACCGCAATCGCCTGCTCCGGCCTCTTCCAATACGCGCAGGGTGTCTTCACGCGCTTCACGGGTATGAATAATCAGTGGCTTTTGCAGTTGGCGGGCGGCTTCGATGTGGGCGCGGAAACGCTCAACCTGCCATGCTGAGCCCGGCTCGGTACGGAAATAGTCCAACCCGGTTTCACCAATGGCGACAACGCGCGGGTCGCGTCCCAGTTCGAGCAGTTGTTCTTGCAGTATTTCCGACGTAGGCGAGCAGTCTGGCTCTTCGTTCGGATGCACGCCCACACTGACCGCGACGTGTGGATAGGGTGCGACCAGCTCGCGCATGGCGGGGTAGCTGTCCAAGTCAATCGCCACACAGAGCATCCAGGCCAAGTCAGCGGCATGTGTCGCTTGCATGAACTGCGCGAAATCGCCATTCCACGGACTTAAGTCAATGCGGTCGAGATGGCAATGAGAGTCAGAAAGCAGCATGGTGTTGTTCACTACGGGCATTAAATTGTGTAGGTACGCTGTTCGCTTTGCAAACTACCTGCTAGGTAGTTTTCAACTTTGGCACGGGTCATGCCATTGTCGGCTTCAAGAAACTGCACGCCAACGCCTGCCGGTCGGCCGCCCTGCGCGCCTGCCGGGGTCATCCATACGACCCTGGCCGCCACGCGGGTTTTTTCTGGATCATTCATCATGCTCAGCACCAGGAAGACTTCTTGCCCCATACGCAGGCGCGTTTGCCCGGGCAGGAACATGCCACCGTTTTTCAAAAAAGGCATATACGAGGCATACAAGGTGGCCTTGTCGGGGATGTTGTGCTGCACGATGCCGGATGTTGTGGTCATGATTAGCCTCCGAGGCGTTGAAAACGGATCAAAAGCTCCTCCATCAGAAGCTCACGATTCAGCGGGTGGTTGATGAGGCGGCTGAGTTCAAGCAAGTAATCATACAAGCCAAACAACTCGCGTGCATTCAGCCGAGCAGCCAGCGGAGCCAAAACATCGGCAAAATCACGATTGACCAGGTTCATAGCCGCTGCCGGTGTGTGCGCCGCGCCTTGCAGGCGGATTAAATCCACAAGGAGTAAGCGAACCCAATGTAGCAACTGCGGCCATTCGGTTTTGTCCTGGCTTGCGGCCAAGGCCAGCGGATTGCCACCGGCACGCAACAGGTGCAACAAGGACTCCAGCCAGCGGCTGCGCTGTGCCAAGCGCTCCGGCTCGGCCAACTCCAGCGCCGCCAAAGGCCGCCCTTCGGCCAAATCGAGCACACGCGCCGGGTCTTCGCCAGCGAGCTGTGGCTGCTGCGCCAACCACGCCAAGGCGGCGGCGCGTTCAGGAATAGGCACCAGCCAACGCTGGCAACGGCTGCGAATGGTAATCGGCAGGCGCGCAGGCTGGGAGCTCACCAAAATAATCAGCGTGCCTGCGGGCGGCTCTTCCAGAGTTTTGAGCAGACTGTTGGCGGCGGCCGGGGTCATGACATCAGCTGGCTCAATCACGCCCACCTTGCCATGCTGAAAGCTGCTGCTCAGGTACAGGCCAGCACAAAATTCGCGCACCGCATTAATTTTGATGTCCTTGTCTTTTTTATCTGTGGCTTTGCTGTCCTTCTTGTCTTTGGCCGCATCATCGTCCTTGCTGTCTTTATCTTTAGGGCTTAGCAGGCTGAAATCCGGGTGTGCGCCCGCCAAAAAGGGATGACACGATCCGCACTGTCCACAGGCCTGACCATCCTCCAGGGGATGATAGCACAGCGTGGCCTGCGCCAAACGCATAGCCAACTGACTTTGCCCCAAACCCGGCTCACCACTGATAAGTAGCGCATGGGGCATACGCCCTTGGCTTTGCAGCGCATGAAAACGCGCGAACTCGCCATGTAACCAGGGGTAAAGCGGGCTGTGCATGGTCATGCCGACCACAGCGGCGCAAAAAAGCGCTCAACTTCAGCGTGCATGGCGGCTTGCACGGCATCCAGCGGTTGTGCCGCATCCAGCACGATAAAGCGCTCCGGTGCGGCGGCCACTTGTGCCAGAAAATTGGCGCGCACGCGCTCAAAAAATGGCCTACCTTCGTGCTCGATGCGATCTTCCGGCTCGCCCCGGCTGCGCATCCTCGCCAGCCCCACATCCACCGGCGTGTCCAAAAGCAGGGTCATATCCGGGCGCAAATCGTCTTGTACAAACTGCTCCAGCCAGGCGATGGCATCGTTATCCAAACCACGCCCACCGCCCTGATAAGCGTAGGATGAGCTGGTAAAGCGATCAGAGATGACCCATGTCCCCGCCTCCAGCGCAGGACGAATGACTTGTGCAACGTGCTGCGCGCGCATGGCAAACATCAGCAATAACTCGGCCTTTAGATCCATACCTTCGTATACCGGATCAAGCAGAATAAAGCGCAAAGCCTCACCCAACGGCGTGCCACCCGGCTCGCGGGTACGCAGCACATGCAGGCCACGCACTTCAAGCATCTGTTGTAAACATTGCAGATTGCTGGACTTGCCCGCACCTTCGCCGCCTTCCAAAACAATAAAACGTCCACGCTGCTTCATTAATGTTGTCCTGAAATATAACGCCGCACGGCGCGATTATGTGCGTCCAAGGTTTCCGAAAACACATGACCGCCGCGCCCATCGGCCACAAAATACAGTGCCGTGCTCTTTTCCGGGTGCATCACGGCCTCTAAAGCAGCCTTAGACGGCAGAGCAATCGGCGTAGGCGGCAGCCCTGTACGTGTGTAGGTGTTCCACGGCGTATCGCGTTCCAAATCACGGCGGCGGATATTGCCATCGAAGGCGTGACCTAAGCCATAAATCACTGTTGGATCGGTTTGCAGCTTCATGCCTTTACGCAAACGGTTCACAAACACCCCGGCAATTTTGGCGCGTTCGGCGGCAATACCGGTTTCCTTTTCCACAATCGAAGCCAAAATCAGCGCCTGCTGCGGGGTGCCCAAGGGTAAATCCGGGTCGCGTTCCGGCCAAAGCTTGGCCAAAGTTTGCTGCATGGCCTCATGCGCACGTTTGAGCACCGATAAATCCGTATCGCCGCGTGAAAAAACATAGGTTTCCGGCATGAAAAAGCCTTCGGCTATTGCGTTCTTGTCACCCAAGGCCGCCATCAAATCCCTTGCGCGCAAGGCGAACCCCTCTTGCATTAAAGCAGGATGTTGCGCCAGCACATCGCGCACCTGCTCAAGCGTCATACCTTCCACCAGGGTAACTTTGTGCTGAATGCCCTGCCCGCTGGTCAGCATCTGTAGCAACTCGCTCGGTGTCATGCCCGGTTCAAGGCGGTATTCACCTGCGCGCAAACGCCCAGCATTCGCGTCCATACGCGCCAACACGCGCCAACGCAGGCGCCCCAAATCAAACCAGGAATCAGGCCAAGCTAATGTCGGAGCCAAATCATCCAGCACATCATTCAGACGTGCGCCACGTTCCAGGGTGATGCACAGCGGCTCGGACAGAGGCAGGGCTGTTGCAGCAAAACGACGCACATCCTCGCGCACGCCCCATGCCGCCAAGCCTACCAATACGGCTAAAATCAGTGCAATCAAGGACAATCGCGCCCAAAACACCTTACCAAACCAGCTCATAGACGACTCCAAAGCTCATGCTGCAAACGCTGGGTCAGCTCGCCAGCTGCCCATTCACGATGCCCGTGCAGCGCGCGAACCGGGCGAATCCCATGCAGGCTATTGGTTAAAAAAACCTCGTCGGCGCAAAGCACATCGTCCAGACACAAACGTGTTTCTTCTGCTGCCAAACCAAGGCGCTCGGCACAAGCCAGCACCTCGGCACGCATCACCCCAGCCACACCGCATTGATCCAAGCACGGCGTGCGCAAGCGCCCCGCCTGCACCAAAAATACATTGCTCGCCACCGCCTCAATCAGCTCGCCCTGACTGTCGAATAACAAGCCCTCGGCAATATCCTGCTCACGCCATTCAGCACGCGCAAGCACATATTCCAACCGATTAAGGTGTTTGATACCGGCCAGAATCGGCTGACGGGCTAGGGTCAAGTTGCACAGACGCACCACAATACCTTCCTTTGCATCGGTAAGCGTCGGCAACTGTTGCGGATAACGCAGCAAAAAAAATGTCGGCTCAGCACGCTCAGGCGGCGCATAACCGCGTCCGCCACTGCCCCGCGTCAAAATCAGCTTGAGCACACCCTCGCCCATGCTTTCTGCCGCCTGCTGCAACGCTGCCTCAATCTCGGGCACATCATGCAGGGGGATGGCTAAACGCGCTGCACCCAACACCAAACGATGCAGATGGCGCGGCAACAGACGCACTCGCCCGGCGACGACCGCCATGGTTTCAAACAGCCCATCGCCATAATGCAGGCCGCGATCAAGCAAGGCCAATTGCTCCGCAAACTGCATTAGCTTGCCCCCAAGCCCAACGCACGCAACAAACCCCGCGCCTTGGCACGAGTTTCCAAAAGCTCTTCCGCTGGCACCGAGTCGGCCACAATACCCGCACCAGCGCGCAGCACAAAATCCGCGCCATCGAGTTGCAGCGTGCGAATCAGGATATTGCTATCCAGCGAGCCATCACGATTCAAATAACCAAGGCTGCCGGTATACGCTTCACGCGGCACAGGCTCCAATTCGGTCAGAATCTGCATACAGCGCACTTTGGGGCAACCGGTAATCGTGCCACCGGGAAACAACGCTGCCAGAACCTGTCCGGGGGTAATCTCGGCGCGCAATTCGGCGCGCACATTCGACACGATATGATGCACATGGCGGTAACTTTCGATCACCATGCACTCGTCCACCTTGACCGTGCCCGGCTTAGCCACACGCCCCAGATCATTGCGCTCCAGATCAAGCAACATAATGTGCTCGGCGCGCTCTTTGGGATGAATAATCAATTCAGCCTTGAGCGCCGCATCTTCATGCGCATCCGCGCCACGCCGACGCGTACCGGCAATCGGGCGGGTCTCGATCACACCATGCCGTGAAGACACAAGGCGCTCAGGCGAGCTGGACACAATGGCATGTCCTTCGATAAGTGACAAAGCGGCAAACGGGCCGGGATTATTGTGTGCCAACTGCGTGAATAAATCGGCAGGCGCCGGGGCTGCGCTAAATCGCCCACGCCAAGCGCGCGACAGATTGGCCTGAAAAATATCCCCGGCGAAAATATACTCGCGAATGCGTGCCACGCCGCGTAGGAAAAGATCTGCATCATCTTCGCGGAGATCAAATTCAGGTAAAAAACCTTCCCCCTTTTTCAAAGGGGGATCGAGGGGGATTTGAGAGGATTCTGTGTAATCGACTACATCAAATCCCCCCTGCCCCCCTTTTCCAAAGGGGGGAGAAGAATCAGCAACAACCGAATCAGCCTCAAGTCGCTGAATATCCTCGGCACACTGCGCCAAAAACGTCGGTGCATTACCCTCTTCGACCCACCATGTCGTTTGCTCAAGATGGTCAAAAATCAGCGCCGCCGGACAACGCTCGGCATAGGCCACTGGCAATGCGCCCGCCGAAGGTTCGCCGCGACTCGGAACGGACGGCTCCAGCGCATGTGCCAACTCATAGCCCAGATAAAAAAACCAGCCACCATGAAATGGCAAGCCCGCCGTCTCAACAGCACTCAGCTCAGGAATGCGCTCAGCTTGCCACCACGCATCCAGCTCCTGCAAAAAATTGCCGGAAAGCGGCACACCATCACGCTGGCAAGCCTGGCCATCAAAACGCAAGCGTGAACTCGGAAAGGCAAGCAAAATATCGTAGCGACCTTGCGCTGTGCCGTGTGCAGAAGATGCCAGCAAATGCGGATAACGCGCAGGATTAGACCGTTGCAAGTCCAGAAAATCCACGGCATGTTCGAGGCGCTGTATCACCCGCATGGCACCATCACACGCGGCGGAAAACTAAAGTGCCATTGGTGCCGCCAAAGCCAAACGAATTGGAAAGCACGCATTCCAAGTGCATTTCGCGCGCCGTATGCGGCACATAATCCAAATCACAGCCTTCACCGGGCGTATCCAGATTAATGGTGGGCGGTGCCACTTGGTCACGCAAGGCCAACACGCTGAACACCGCTTCCACCCCGCCCGCCGCGCCGAGCAAATGCCCAGTCATCGACTTGGTCGAGCTCATGGCAAGCTGGTAGGCGTGCTCACCGAAGGCCAGCTTGACTGCATCGGTTTCTGCCAGATCACCCGCCGGGGTCGAAGTGCCGTGCGCATTGATGTATTGCACATCGCCAGGATTAAGTTTGGCATCGCGTAAAGCCGCCTGCATACAACGCTTGGCACCATCGCCCCCCGGTGCGGGCAGGGTCATGTGATAGGCATCCGCGCTCATGCCAAAGCCAATCAGCTCGGCATAAATCGTCGCCCCACGGGCTTTGGCGCGCTCGTATACTTCCAACACCACCATGCCCGCACCCTCGCCAAGCACAAAACCATCTCGATCCGCATCCCAGGGACGGCTGGCTCGGGTGGGCGCATCATTACGCGTCGATAAGGCACGCGCAGCGGCAAAACCACCCACACCCAGCTCCGAAGTCGCCATTTCCGCGCCGCCCGCCACCATGACGTTCGCATCGCCATAGGCAATCATGCGTGCCGCTTCACCAATATTGTGCGTGGCGGTGGTGCATGCGGTCACAATGGCGATATTCGGCCCCTTGAAGCCGTAGCGAATCCCCAGATTGCCCGCCACCATATTGATAATGCAGGCAGGCACAAAAAATGGTGAAATTTTGCGCGCGCCACCGTCGATAAAGGCATCGCGCGTGCGCTCAATCCCCGGCAAGCCGCCGATACCGGAGCCAATCGCCACACCAATGTGTTCAGCATCGGCCTCGTTTTCAGTCAAACCTGCGTCTTCAATCGCCTGAATCGCTGCCGCCATGCCGTAATGAATAAAAACATCCATCTTTTTGACATCTTTAGCAGGCATCCAATCTTCGGCACGAAAATCTTTCACTTCAGCGGCAATCTGCACCGCAAGCGTGGACGCATCAAAATGCGTGATCGAGCCAATACCACTTTGACCTGCAAGAACATTTTCCCAAGCCTGCGCAACCGTATTGCCTACCGGCGAAATGATTCC
>DYLI01000256.1 GCA_020722165.1 Halothiobacillus neapolitanus
CAGCCGCCGGGCGGGCATCAATCAACACGACATTGCTTTGCTGCATCAGGTTGGCAAGCTGATCGACGCTGGTGCGCAGTTCGGGCTGCGGTGCGGCCTGAGCGGTCGCTGTTAGGCTTAGAGTTGCGGTTATTAACAGACGTAAGGCCAGGTTTTTCAAGCTAAAGTCCTCGGGCTAGTCAGGTAAGGCGGTGGGGTGGTTTGTGTTCAACTCAGACGCCCGATCCTTGGGCGACTTTCGTAGATTCAGGGCGGCGCAACTTGGAATCTTCTCCGACCAATTTGTTCAATCGGGCAAAAACTTCTTCGCGGGCAAAGGGCTTTTTCATGAAGTCGTCAGCACCAATGCGGTTGCCAAAAAATTCCTCGGTGGCTTGTTCGTTGCTGCTCATCATGATGATGGGGATGTCCTTGGTGATAGGGTCGCGGCGCAATTGGCGTAGTGCCGCAAAGCCGTTCATGCCGGGTAACACGATGTCGAGAAAGATGACATCCGGGCTTTCGGCGCGTGCGATTTCGATGCCGGTTTCAGCATCAAAGGCCTCTAGGGTGAGGTAGTCCTGCGAAACCAGAATTTTGCGCAAAGTCACCACCACGGTCTTTGAGTCGTCAATAATCAGTGCGCGTGTTCCCTCGATAGCATCACGGCGTTCTATTTTGCGGCGTTCATTTTTGGGTTTACCGAACTGGGCGATCTGCTCATCTTCGCCAGGTTCTGGCTTGGCTGGTTTGCGGAAGAATGAAAAAAGGGAAGCGAAATAGCTCATGATTTATTGATCTATAAGAAAAAAAGACAGGTTAAAAGCGCAAGTCATCCTGCGCATTATGTAGCGGTAGGTAGTGCTTTCGTCAAGGTGCGACGGAGGGCATGGCGCGAATTTTATCCGCTGCCGCGCACAAGGCGCGAATGCCCTCCAGCACACGCGGGGCGGGGCGCATCAGCACATCCGGCGGCAAAATAATCAGCGCATTATTTTTTACAGCGGGCAGGTCAGCCCAGCGTGACCAGCGTTCAAAGTCCCGCGCGGGGGGCGATGTCATGATGAGCTCTGGGCGCGCACGCAGCACGGCTTCGATGCTCCAGGTGGGCGAGAGGTTGCTGTTTGTGCCCACGATGTTTTCAATACCGCAGTGCTGCATGGCCTC
>DYLI01000257.1 GCA_020722165.1 Halothiobacillus neapolitanus
CCGCAACAGCTCATGCTGGATTTTATGCGCGACATCAACGAGGTAAACACATGAACGAACACATTTTGCATGTCCGCGTGGGTCAACCACTAAGCGAGAGCTTGGCGAACGCCGCTTCAATGATGGACGCGCTGGAACGCAATGAAGCCGTGACACCCTATTTCGGCATCGGTTTTGCCGAGATCGGCACGATGCTGGGTGTACTCACCCCAAAACGCTGGGATTTAATCGCCGTACTGCGCAAGCACGGAGCCATGAGCGTGGCCGAACTGGCGCGACGTAGCGAACGCAATTACAAAAACGTGCATCAGGATGTGGCGATACTGCTGGAGTGGCACATTCTTGAACGCAATGCACAGGGTCAAATTCACGCGCCGTTTGATGAGCTGGTGCTGGATGTGAAGATGCCGGTGCTGCGGGCAGCGTAGAGGCTTTGCAAGCCATGTTGGTGCGTAAGTTTTTCAGTGCGTTGAGCAACACCCAACCTAAGCTATGGCGCGAAATCCTGTCGTGAATGACGCTCTCGGTCACGAAGCTCGAGGGTGTAAGAATTTTTGTGTAAACGGTCATTTGGCAGGAAACTGCCGCCCTTCACGAGAGCACCTCAATGACCGTAAGCAACGCACTGATCGACAGCCTGCTGGCTGACTACAAGACACCCGAAGACCTCATCGGTGAGCACGGGTTGCTCAAGCAACTCACCAAGAAACTGGTGGAGCGCGCGCTCGAAGCCGAGATGGCCGAACACCTAGGCCACGGCAAGCACGAGCCGGTTGCCAACCCCGCCGGCAACACCCGCAACGGCAGAAGCAAGAAGACCCTCAAGGGCGAATTCGGTGAATTGCCGATCGAGATCCCTCGCGACCGCCACGGCAGCTTCGAGCCGCAACTCATCCCCAAGCACCAGACCCGCTGGACAGGCTTCGACGACAAGATCCTGTCGCTCTACGCCCGTGGCATGACCGTGCGGGAAATCCAGGGGCATCTGGAGGACATGTACGGGACTGAAGTATCGCCCACGCTTATTTCCTCCGTGACCGATGCCGTGCTCGACGAAGTCAAGACCTGGCAATCGCGCCCGCTGGATGCCTTGTACCCCATCGTCTATCTCGACTGCATCCACGTCAAGGTACGCGACAGCGGT
>DYLI01000083.1:0-3749 GCA_020722165.1 Halothiobacillus neapolitanus
TCCCGCTCGATGCCGATGAGCAGACCGGCGCCGAGGGCGGCAGCCCAGGGCAGGACAAGGTCGAAGGAGGTTTGCATGCGCCGGTTGGATCGCTGCACCAGACGCGGCTGCGGGATGACAAAGTGGCGCTATTTCCAGCAGTCGGCGCTCGAAGTCGTGTTTCCAGAATTGCCTTGAACGCCCAGATTATTGAGGGTGTAGGTGCCGCAAGTGTCGCCGGTTTGCGACCCAGTGGGCACGGCTTGCAGGGTATAGGCGTTGCCGCCGCTGACCACGCTGACGTTGTAATAAGGGTCAGCGGCGCTGGGCACAGAGACCGTTGCCGCCGAATAACCCAAGGAAGTCGCGCTGGCTGGATAAGCGTTGTGCAGGGTGTAATAGCGTTCCATTCTCCCAGACATTTCCATCAAGGTTGATTTAGCCACGCTGCGGTGCGATTTCATGACATATTGGCGATAAGCCGGAATCGCTACGGCGGCGAGGATGCCGACAATCGCCACCACGATCATCAGCTCGATCAAGGTGAATCCGGCCGGTTTGCACCGCAGAGTTGTCGTTTTCATGATCGTTTATCTCAGTTGTATCCAGGAGATCCGCCTACCGGGGCCATTGCCGCCCATTGTTCTTTGCTGGTTGAACACCACGCCGCCGCCTTGTTGATTGAGGATGGCGAAGGTCTTGCCCTGGTCGTGGATGATGCCCACGCTGCCTGTGGCGCCTATACCGATGCCCATGATGGGGTTGCCGTTGATGAGTGTGAGTTCGTTGTTTTTGTTGGCAAAAAAGGAGAGCAGCTCACTGCCTTTCGTGAACACCCCGCCCGTGGCCGGGTTGAACGCCATGGTGAAACCCGAAGCCGGGGTGACATTACACATCAGGCCGACGCCTGCTGAGGGGATGGTCGTGTTGAGCTGCAAGGCGCCGTTGAGCAAGACCGGGTTGTAAATCACCCGCTCGCCCGAAGCTGGCAAATCGACATACCAGCCGTACTTATCAGTACCCACCGGGTTATTGCTCAGGCTGCGATAAGACAAGCCATCTTGCGTGCCCAGATCGATGACCGTTTGCTGCTGCAGATTGCTGCGCCCAAGCGTCGGCACGGTAGTCAGGGGCCAGGCCGCGTATTTGACCGCCGACTTGGTGTTCCAGAGCGCCATATTGCCGTCCCAGATGCCATAAACCGTCTGAGTTAGCCGCGAATCGAGGTCGGTCGAGGTGAGCGAGGAACCGGTGCCGAACATCACCATGACCCGGTTGTCGCCCGATGATTGCGGTACGGAAGCCACAACCAACTGGGTGGTAATTGGCTGGGCATTGCCATTGGCATCCTTGGCGCTGTAAAGCGGCAGTGCGGACGCCGTCCAAAGCGACGAGGTGGACGCTGTGACATCGACCCGCCACACCCGACCGTAAAGGTCTCCGGCGTAGAGGTAGTCGGCGATTTTGTCGCCATCGAGGTCGGCAGCCGTGACATAGGCGATGCCGTTGGCCTTGCCATCCACCGGGCCGGCCAGGCGGATGTCCTTGATGCTCCACTGGCCGGTGTTCGGATCGATCAAGGCGATGAAAATGGAGGCGTTGCCAGAAGGGCTGTTGTAGCCGTTGCCCGCGATCACTGCCCATTTGCCGTCATGCATGCGGCGGATGATGGGCGTGCCGAAGGTGTCGCCCAGGTCATTGCTGCAAGAGTGGTCTGAAACGCCGCACAGCGTGTCGATATTGCTGGCGTTGACCTCGGCTTTAACAATCGAGGCCGCGTTAGCGGCGGAAAATTGAGACGGATGCGTGATATCCAGGCCGTAGAAACCACGCCCGCCTGCGCCCAGGCCGCCAACCAGCCAGGTATGCCAGGCATTGTCATAAAACAGGTCGCCTGTGCCCGGCGTGGCATTAACGTAATACTGATGCACGTAATTGGGCGAGGCGTAGTTGCCTATGCTGCTGGCAAGCACCGAAGGGAAGTAAGCGAGAACCTCCTTGCCGTTGTTGTGGGTCGCGTCAAAGTCTCCATTCGCGTCGTTGCTGCCCGCGCTGAACCCGTGGACGAAGCCGTCGTTCGCCCCGACATAAACCACATGTTCGCGCCGCGCTTCGCTCTTCTGGAAATTGGCATAAGACGTCTCGGGCGCGGTGGCGCTGGGGTTCAACAAGTCTTTGATCTGCGTGCCATACCCGTAGCTCGGCGCGCCAACCCACGAGGGGCTGGAATCGACAATGTCGCCGAGCACGCCGATACGCTTGCGATAAGTGCTGCCCTCCAGGGTGCGAGAACCTGCAAGATAATCTACGAGGTTGCTGCTCAGCCCGGTATTGCTGGGGTTGAACTCCGCGCCTTCGTTGTTGTGCCAGGTGAGCAGCACGCGGCTGGTCTGGGCGCTGATCGATGGATCATTCTCCATCGACGGGCAGGCGCCGCCGGTGAGCACGCAAGAGGCGTTCCAGTTGGCATATTGCCCCTGCGCCAGACCGCCATTTGCGGTGCGCACAATGGGGTAGGCCATCAACTCGCCCCACCAGCCGTTGGGGTGATAGAGCGCGGCGAAGGCCTGAGTCGTGGTTTTGTATTCACCCGCGGGTTGGGCGCTCACCGCCGCCGAAGTGCTCGAAGCCACCCGGCTGATAATGTCGGACAGCGTGGTGGTCAGCGCATTGGCAAACGCGGCGGGGTCGGCGGCGCTGAGATAGCCGCCGCGGGTATCCAGTCCGGCATGGGCCAAATCGTCGATTCTTTGCAGGGCGCCATCGTTTGGATCGGGCCAGTTCTTCGTGCCCGCAAGCATCTGGGGCAGGTCGCTGGTGCCGTTCACGCCCAAACCGACGCCGAACATCACCATATGCTGCCAGAAAGCCGGGTCTTGGCTATTGGTGGGCACGTCATTGGGCAGGTCTTTCTGGATGTCTTTTTTCCAGAACATCATCGCATTGTCAGCGAGGGTGTCGAAATAAGTATCGGTGTAGGGCTTAGTTGCGGCATAGGTATAACTTTGCCCCCCCGGCCCATGAATGGCCTCGCCTGCCGTGCCGTCTTGATTGCCGACGTTTCCGCTATTTCCATTCCAGTCGCCATCCGTAGCGAAAACCAGATAGTTTTGACGGCAGCTCAGGTCTTGCAGCATCTGCGCATCGCTGGTCACGCCTGCGGCATTAAGTGCGATTCGCTCGGCATCCCGCGCGCCCCAGGGGGCAGACTGGCTAGGTGTTTTAGACAGCCATTGTCCGATGTTGTAAACCGCAATTCGTGACGGTGTGCCTTGCGGCGGGATGGGGGTTTGAAACAGTCGCTGGAGAAAATTCTGTCTAACGTCGAGATTAAATTGGTGGACAGTTGAATATTGGACATTATCTGGTCCATGCGCCATGGCATTGAGCAAAGCGAAATTCACGCGGAAATTCTCCGGCAGTTTCATGAACGCCTGACTGGCCCCTGCGCGCGCTAACAGGATGTGTGAGCGATCATATTGATACCAATTGGCGAAGTTCTGCATTTCCTGCGTATAGGTACGCACCACCAGCGAACCATCACCTTTGACATGCACATAGCAGGCATTGGCATCGGCGCCGCAGGTAATGCTTTGCCCCTGCGGGTCTGTGTAGCTGCCGCTGGTGGCGGTATAGGTGTGATAGGGTTGAGGACTTGCAGGTAATGCCGGGGGCTGTGTGCAGGCTGTTATTGTGGTTGTGCCGTTCTGGTTCCCGTACTTGTCATAGGCTTTGGTAGTTGCTGTATAAGTGGAGGCCGGACAAATCTG
>DYLI01000083.1:3849-7233 GCA_020722165.1 Halothiobacillus neapolitanus
CCGTTATTATCTGTATTGTTGTTGGCGTTATTGGAGTCGTTCCAATGAGTCAGCGAGCGCCAGCCTTTTCCTGGGTCATAAGGGTTCAAATAGGCTTTATTGGGGTCTGCATTGGGAAAAAGCCACAGACCTTCTTTGGCGTTCCACTGGCAGGCGCCAATCTGGCTGGGCGGCATGCCGTTCGACCCGGTGGGGGTGACGTTGGGATCTTCTGGATAGGCGGCGCAAGCCCAGGGAAGATAAGTCGTCGTCGGGTTGTAATAATTGGGGTTGACTGCCGCCGAGCGGTATTGCGCGGCATAAATGTTGTTTGATTCAAAACCAGGTATTATGTCTTCGTAATTTCCTCCGCCATAAACATCTGAATAACCCAAGGGAAAACCATAGTTGAAATCCTCGATCGAGCCATTGGCGCCGAGATACTCCCATTGCATCGACCCCGAATCATCGAGCATGAAGGTGAGATTAGGCGCGATGCTCTTGAAAGAACTGGTCGGCGGGGCTTGCAGCAGGTCGAGCGGCGTGGCGGCAAGCGCCGTGCCAGCGGAAAAGGCCAGACAGGAGAGCGCGAGCAGACTGCTCGCCAGCCGCGATGAGGTCAAAAAGCGTTTCATGGGTGAACTCCCTGTTCTTAGTAAATGCTGCCCAGGTCTTTTGCACCGGGAGCGGCAGGCAATGCATAAATACTCTGCACAATGGCCACGGTACTGCTATTGCCGCCCCAGGCGACTGCGGTGAGGCGATAGAGCGGGCTGCCGGTACCTGCTTGTATGCCTATGTTTTGAATGAACAGGCGGGGATAGGCGTAAATCGTGTCCTGGCCGCCGTTTTGGCTGATCGTCAGCGCTGCCTTTCCGCTTGGCGTATAAGTTGTTCCGGCAGTTTCGGTCTGCAGGTCGGTCATCAGGGTGCTGGTGTCAGGCGGATAGGCGCTTGTCTGCGTGCAGACCACGGGCGTATTGGCGACGTGGCTATGGGTGGCCGCTGCATCGGCGCAGGCAATCGGTGCTGGGGCATTGGCGCTGAGCCAGTTTTGTCCAAATGTCAGGGTGTTTTGCGCAATGTCGAAGGCGCGCTGTTTTTCGCGCAGATTGTCCGCGATTTTTTCCTGCAAACCGCTGCCGCGAAACATGGCCACGGCGATCAGGGTGATCACGACCATGAGGATGAGGCTGGCGATGAGCACAAAGCCATTCTGGCCGCGCCGGGGTCTGGAAGTGAAGGCCGATGGTTTCATGTCTGGCCCTGCCCGATGAGGTTGACGAAAAAGGTGAAGGGCAATTCATTGGCCGCGCAAGGCGCTACGGTCGGTGCTTGTTCGCCCTTGACCGGATTGACGAAGCACAGGGTGATGCGCACATTTTTCACGGCGCGCCAGCCCCCGTTGGCCGGGACGTCGGCGGCGGTGAGAAAGCGATTGACGGAGTTTGGATCATTGGTCGTGCCGAACAAGGTATCGACGCCGTAGAGCAAGTGCATGCTGGCGACGCCGTCCACGATAGGCTGCGGTGCGGCGCCATCGAGGGCGCATTCCAGTGCATCATTGGCCGCATCAACAGAAAACGCGTTGCTGTAGATGACGGCGGCGCCTGTCGTATTGCTTCCTCCCAGGCAGTTGATCACGCTTTGGGCGTTGTCATTGGCCGGGGCGACGAAGCGGCTGGAAACGGTGGCGTCTGTGCCAACCAGACCTTGTCCAGCAACCGTGTATCTCTCAGTCTCAGGAGCAGAAGCGGGTGTAGCGGGTAACGCTTGCTCGGCAGTCTGGGCCACCGGATCGGGGTAGTAGCCGGACTGCTGGATGGTTTTGCTCAAAATCGTGGCCGCGAGCAATTGGCGCTGCTGCAGGTCGGACAGGGCGCTGCGGGTTTGCGAAGACTGCAGCATGGCGACGAAAATCGCGGCCAGCCCCGAAAGCAGAAAAAGCGCAATGGCCAGCCCGACCAAGACCTCGATCAGCCCGAGGCCGCGCTGTTTGGAAAAATGAGGTTTCATGGCGTGACGGTCAAGATGTATTTTTGGAGTGCGGCGGTTGCCGTGCTGGCCGTCGAACCGGGCGCTGCGGCACGGTTTTCGTTCCAGTTCACCGTGACGCTGCAGGACACATTCGCGCCGATCGGGGCGGCGCATTGCACCGTGCCTTCCCCTCCGGGCAAGATATTCAGTGATCGGCCCCATTGCTGGACTTGCCAGCCCGCCATTTGCGCCGGGGTGCAGGTGTTGCTGTCACAAGCGCCAGCGGTAATGCCGTGGAGCTCTCCCTGGGCATTGACGGTCAATTTGGTCGGGTTGTTCGGGTCGGTGGAAAAATTCGCCGCCGCCTGCCAGTAAGCCGGGTTGGCGCGCATCAGGCTGACCATGCTTGCCGCCTGAAACGCGGCCAAACTCCGCAGGCGGGACTGGTTGCTTTGCATCACGCCCAATGCCTGCATGCCCGCAATGCCCAGCAGGCCGATGGAAATGACGACCAGCGCGACCAGCGCCTCGATGAGGCTGAAGCCGTTTTGTTTTTTCGAGCGCGGAATCTTCATGATTGCGGCTTGCAGTTGTCCGAGTTGATGGCCGCGCTTTCAGCCATCGTGGCGCTTCGCACTCTGCCGGTTTGCGAAATCACGAGGCAGGGGGCCTGCGCGCCCCCGGTATTGCGCAGGGCGATGGTTTGTGAGTTGGTGGTGATGCCGTAACGGTCAAAGGTCACGACTGCCGGATCGATATTGCTCTTGAACACGTCGGCGCTGCCAAAGGCGCTTTGAAAGCTGTTCTGGATGCGCAGCGGGGCGCTCGCAGCCGCATTGGGGTTGCCCACCAGCACCGCCCAGCCGCCTTGCCAGTCAGTGCCGCGGTTCAGGCATTGATAGTCAGTTCCTTGCTGTTGCGCCGGGCAGAGGGTGACATTGACGCCGCGTTTGATCGCCTCGCTGCGCGCGAAAGCGAGGTCGCCGACCAGGGCATTGGCTTCCGCCGCGGTACGGTTGTCGCGCAGGATGGACTGATAGGAAGGAATGCCGATGGCCGTGATCGCGGCGACCAGCGCAATGACCACGAGCAGTTCGATGAGCGTCAGACCTTGTTCTGGGGAGGACATGGGGAGGACATGGGGAAGACCGTTAAGTTTTTGAGGCGAGTATGCGGTGGCTATAAGCGCATGCGGCACTGCAGCCGACGAACGGTCGTTTACAGCCGACGAAGGGGTACGAAACGTGCGATTTATTGATCAGATGCAACAGTCGTTGCTGAATGCTGCGCATTGGCCCTGGGCGCTGAGCCAGAGGGCCTGCGCGCGGGGTGGGACGCGGGGTGGGCACTGTGAGCGGCGTCGCAGTCGCAGTCCCCCCCAAGTTCGACGTTTTCGAGCCGAGATTTCGGTCAGAAGCCCTGTCATGG
>DYLI01000258.1 GCA_020722165.1 Halothiobacillus neapolitanus
ATGCGCATGATTTATGTGCATGGGGAATAAAGTCATGGGAATCGCCATTTACGACGAGCGTGCAGCCAAACAATCGACCAATCTTTCGATCAACAGCGACTTGTTGCGTCAGGCGCGCGAGCTCAAGTTGAATGTTTCGCGCGCGGCAGAGGAGCGGCTGGTCGAGCTGGTGCGCGCCGAAAAAGAGCGCCAGTTGCGCGAGGAATTGGCGGAGTCAATCCAGGCTTATAACGAATTTGTTGATAAGCATGGTCTTTTTAGTGACGGATTGAGACTGTTCTGAATGGCTCAATTCGATATCTACCGCAACGACGGGCAAGACCGCACGTCGTTCCCTTATGTTATGGCTGTGCAGTGCGATTTGTTTGATGAGATGCGTAGCGTTGTGGTCATTCCGCTTACTGCGCCAGCGAATGTGCAAAAAATTCACCCTCGTTTCCAACCGCGTATCACCCTCGCGGGGGAGGCTTGGGCCTGTGCCACTCAGCTCATGGCCGCCATCCCGCGTACGCCGCTCGGTGCGCCCGTAGGCAACGCGGCAGCGTATCGAGCGGACATCCTTGCCGCCATTGATCTTCTTTTTACTGGAATTTAATTCATGTCTGAACACGACACCCCGATAACTGACGAAAACCATCTGATTGCTGAGCGTCGTGCCAAGTTGGCGCGTATCCGTGAGCAGGGCATTGCCTTTCCCAGCGATTTTCGCCGCAATGTTGTAGCGGGCGAGCTGCATGCTGAGTATGGCGAGAAAGATAAGCTGTGGTTTGAAGAAAACCCCCCGGTACGCGCCATTGTCGCTGGGCGAGTTATGGCTAAGCGCATTATGGGTAAAGCCAGCTTCGTGTCTGTGCTGGATATGTCCGGGCGCATTCAGTGCTATATCACCCAAGATGATATGGGCGCGGCTTATGATGATTTTAAAACCTGGGATATTGGCGACATTATCGGTGTGGACGGGCGTTTGTTCCGTACTAATAAGGGTGAGTTATCCATTCATGCCGACAGTGCGCGTTTATTAACCAAGTCCTTACGCCCCTTGCCGGACAAGTTCCACGGTTTGACCGATACTGAGCAGCGTTATCGTCAGCGTTATGTGGATTTGATTATGAATGAGCCGGTGCGCGAAAC
>DYLI01000259.1 GCA_020722165.1 Halothiobacillus neapolitanus
CACCCAGACCGATCCGCCAACAGCCCATAACAACAAAGGAATCACCACCCAGCGACCTTCTGGATAACCGCCGTCAAAGGTCACGGTCTGCACCGCGCAAACAAGTAAAATCAGTGCCAAAATCGGTCGTCCCCAGCGCAGATTCAGCGAAAAACAACGCACAAGACGCATCCCAAGCCCAGCCGCCAGCCAGCCGATCAGCGCACCGGCCAGAATATCCTGCGGCCAATGTGCGCCGACGATAATGCGCGAAAGTGCAGGAATAAGCGCCAGCCCGACCGCAAGTAACATACCCCACCAGGGCAAGCGCAAAGCCAATGCGAATATGCCCGCCGTCACCAGCGCGGTGGTCGCGTGGCCGGAGGGAAAAGCTTTGCTGGTGAGCGTGTGGCCGATGATGTGCAGTAGGTTTTCCGGGTAGACCCCGGCAGGGCGAGCTAGGTTGAGTGCGGGTTTGATGTCGTGCACCACCAGAGTGGCCACAATGCCTGCCAGCACGGCAACCCATACTAATTCCGGCTTGCGCCAGACGAAGGGCAGAAGGAGCACCACAGCGGGCAGGGTGTCGGCCAATAAGCTCATGCCTGCCCAAAAACTCACCCAAATTTGGCTTTTATCTAAGCCTAAATCCGCACCCAAACCATTGATGAAAAAGAAAGCGTTGATGTTATTGCCTGAAGGCCAAGCCAGTGCCAATAACGCCGTGAATAGTGCCGCAATCGCCCAATAGGTTCGCCGTGCAGCGGCATCGACGAAGATTGAATCCGCAGACGGGTTTAACTGTTTTTCCATGCGTCATCATCGTTGTCTGGCGAGGCATCCTTATTGCGCACGATATAACTCTTGCGCTCTTGCGACTCGAAATATACCCGCGACACCATTTCCGCCAAGACCCCGGTGGTGAGCATTTGCACACCGACCAGAATCAGCAGGATGGAAGTTAAGAACAGTGGGCGTGTGCCAATATCTTCGCCCATGATTTTAAGCACGAGTAGATAACTCATCGTCAAGCCGCCCGCGCCACCCAAGCCCAGGCCCAACATGCCGAAAAAGTGCCCTGGCCTTGCCGAAAAGCGCATAAAAAAGAACACCACCAACAAGTCGATAATCACGCGGAAGGTGCG
>DYLI01000084.1 GCA_020722165.1 Halothiobacillus neapolitanus
ATCCAACTGAGCTACGGGCGCTTAACTTTGGCTCCCCCGGTTGGATTCGAACCAGCGACCAACGGATTAACAGTCCGCTGCGCTACCGCTGCGCCATTCGGGAGTAACTCTGTGGGGGCGCATTATAGAGGCTTAGAGTGCGCTGTCAATGCCTTTTATGAAGTTTTCTTTACGCCAAAGCCTTGGCGATACGGCGCATGGCTTCTTCGAGTTGGCTCATGGATGTGGCGTAGGACAAGCGTACCTGCCCCGGCGCACCGAAGGCCGAGCCGGGAACCACGGCAACGCCTGCATCGTAAAGCAGCTTGTTGGAAAGTTCGATGTCGTCCTTCAATCCCATGCGTTGCATGGCGGCTTTCATGTCCGGAAAGCCGTAAAACGCGCCTTGGCTGGGCAGGCAGGATACGCCCGGTAAAGCGTTCAGTGCGTTGACCACGAAGTCATGCCGCGCTTTGAAAGCCTCGATCATCGGCAGGATGCAGGCATCGCCGCCTTCCAGGGCGGCTTGCGCGGCCACTTGGGAGATCGAGGTGGGGTTCGAGGTGCTTTGCGACTGCACATTGGCCATGGCATTGATGAGTTTGACCGAGCCAGCCGCATAGCCAATGCGCCAGCCGGTCATGGCGTAGGCTTTGGAGACACCGTTGAGCACCATGGTGCGCTCGTACAAATCCGGGCAGGCCATGACGATGTTGCAGAACGGCTCGTCCGCCCAGAGGATTTTTTCGTACATGTCATCGGTGGCAATCAGCACATGCGGATGGCGGCGCAGCACTTCGCCCAAGGCTTCCAGCTCCTTGCGGGTGTAGGCCACGCCGGTGGGGTTGGAAGGGCTGTTGATGACAAACAGTTTGGTACGCACGGTAATGGCGGCTTCGAGCTGCGCGGGGGTGAGCTTGAAGCCCTGCGCCTGTTCACATTCGACAATCACGGGTTGACCATCCGCCAGTAGCACCATGTCGGGATACGACACCCAGTACGGTGCAGGGATGATGACTTCATCGCCGCTATCCAACAGCGACATGACAAGATTGTAGAAACTTTGTTTGCCGCCGACGGACACCAGAATCTGGTTGGGTGCATAGCTCAGGCCGTTGTCGCGCTCGAACTTGTCGATGACCGCTTTCTTCAGCGAGGGAATGCCATCCACTTGGGTGTAGCGGGTAAAGCCGTTGTTGATCGCTGCAATCGCCGCCTCGCGGATGTGCATCGGGGTATCAAAATCCGGCTCGCCTGTGCCGAGGCTGATAATATCGCGGCCTTCGGCTTTCAATTTGGCGGCGAGTGCCGACACCGCCAGTGTCGGCGATGGCTTAATCCGTTGAACCCGGTGCGACAGATGAATGTCCAAGAACACAACCTCAATCTATGTAACGAAAATATATATCGTGGCATTTTAACGTAACCTTGCCCGCATGTCCGACACTCCCAATACAAAGATGTTCAAACTTACCTCGGATTACTCTCCCGCTGGCGACCAACCGACGGCCATTGCCAAGCTTGTGGAAGGCCTTAACGCTGGTCTTGCAGGTCAAACGCTGCTTGGCGTGACCGGTTCCGGCAAAACCTTCACCATTGCCAACGTCATCCAACAGATACAACGCCCGACCTTGGTGCTGGTGCATAACAAAACGTTGGCGGCGCAGCTTTACGGCGAGATGAAGAGCTTTTTCCCCGAAAACGCGGTCGAATACTTTGTCTCGTACTTTGATTATTACCAGCCGGAAGCCTATGTGGCCGCCTCGGATACCTTTATCGAGAAAGACTCGGCGGTGAATGAGCACATCGAGCAGATGCGCTTGTCGGCCACCAAGGCGCTGTTTGAGCGCAAGGACGTGATTATCGTCGCCACGGTGTCGTCGATTTACGGTTTGGGCGACCCGCAGGCGGTGTTGTCGATGATTCTGCACCTGAAAAAGGGCGATCGCATGGATCAGCGCGCCATTTTGCGCCGCTTGTCGGACATGCAGTACAACCGCAACGACATCGACTTCCGCCGGGGAACATTTCGCGTGCGCGGTGATGTGATCGACATTCACCCGGCGGAAAGCGACAACGAAGCCGTTCGCGTGGAGCTTTTCGACGACGAAATCGAGCAAGTCACGCTGTTCGACCCGCTGACCGGCGAGATTTTGCACCGCGTGCCGCGCTACACCGTCTATCCCTCATCGCACTTCGTCACGCCGAAAGAGCGCGTGTTCAAGGCGATGGAGGAAATCAAGATTGAGCTCAAGGAGCGCCTGATTGAGCTGCGCGAAGCTGACCGCTTGGTCGAAGCGCAGCGCCTTGAGCAACGGGTGCAATTCGACCTGGAAATGATGGCTGAATTGGGTTTTTGCAGCGGTATCGAAAACTACTCGCGCTATCTATCCGGACGCGACCCCGGCTTGCCGCCACCTTGCCTGTACGACTACATACCGCGTGATGCGTTGCTGGTGATCGACGAGTCGCATGTGACCGTGCCGCAGCTCGGCGCCATGTACAAGGGCGATCGTTCGCGCAAGGAAAATCTGGTCAATTACGGCTTCCGCCTGCCTTCGGCGCTGGATAACCGCCCGCTGCGTTTTGATGAATTTGAAAGCATCATGCCGCAAACCATTTTTGTCTCCGCCACGCCCTCGACGTATGAAGCCGAGCACAGCGGGCAGGTGGTGGAGCAAGTGGTACGCCCCACCGGGCTGGTTGACCCACAGCTCGAAGTGCGCCCGGTCGGCACGCAAGTCGATGATGTCTTATCCGAAATCAACCTGCGCGCCGCAAAGGGCGAGCGCGTGCTGGTCACCACCTTGACCAAACGCATGTCAGAAGATTTGACCGATTACCTGCACGATCATGGGGTTAAAGTGCGCTATTTGCATTCCGGCATTGAAACCGTGGAGCGCGTGGAAATCATCCGCGACCTGCGCTTGGGCACATTTGATGTGCTGGTCGGCATTAACCTTTTGCGTGAGGGTCTGGATATTCCCGAAGTCTCGCTGGTGGCGATACTTGATGCGGATAAAGAAGGCTTTCTGCGCTCCGAGCGTGCGCTGATTCAAACCATTGGCCGGGCGGCGCGTAATGTGAATGGTCGCGCGATTCTTTACGCTGACCGCATCACCAACTCGATGCAGAAAGCCATCGACGAAACCGAGCGCCGCCGCGCCAAGCAAATCGCTTTTAACCTTGAACATGGCATTATCCCGCAAGGCATACGCAAGAGCATTGCCGATATTCTGGACACGGGTTACGCGCGCATTCCGGGTTCACGCCCAGGCGCGCGCGCGGGCAGGGTCAACGAGACGGAAGGCGATTACCTCTCGCCCGACATTGCGGCGAAGAAAATCAAAAAGCTGGAGCAGGAGATGTACACCAAGGCGCGCAATCTTGAGTTCGAAGAGGCTGCCCGTCTGCGTGATGAATTAACCAAATTGCGTGAACTCGCTTTTGGACTGAGCGCGTGATTGCAGCGTTCACATTGCCAGCGTATAAAAGCGAGATTCACTGAGACCACACGATGCCCAAAAAATTTTTCCGTCGCCTTGCACCGCATCCCGACACCCTGCGGGAACACAAACTCTTCCAACGCTTTGCGCACATTCTGCACGACCCGAACCTGTGGCACTTCAACCGTCATTCGGTCGCGCGAGCGTTTAGCGTCGGCTTATTTGCTGCGTTTCTGCCTATTCCATTTCAAAGCCCATTCGCCGCAATTTTAGCCATTTGGCTGCGCGCCAACCTGCCGATTGCCGTATTGATGGTATTCATCACCAATCCCCTTACCCTAGTTCCCATCGAACTTTCCGCCTTCTGGCTGGGTAGTCTCATCGTACCTAGCGAATTCAAGGCTCTGCCGGAAAACTTCGAATGGCGCTGGATTTGGGACAACCTATCCTCCATCGGTCTGCCGCTGCTTGTCGGGCATTTTATGCTTTCGATCATCACCGCTACTCTTGGTTACTGGGGCATTCAGGCGTTCTGGCGAATCTATGTGGCGCTGTATCTGAAAAAACGCGGCGAGCGCACGCCTTCCGCATAAATCCTGCTAACCTGTTCGGCCTATTTGCAACCTGGAGCCGTGTTTAATGAAGCACTTCACTTTTTCTTTTGTCTTCACCGCCATTGCCCTGGGCTTGGCCGCGTGGTGGGGCTTTAACACCGGCGGGCTTGGCGGCGCGCTCGGCGCGTTGATGATCGCCGTGATTCTTGGCGTGATGGAAGTATCCCTATCCTTTGACAACGCGGTCATCAACGCCTCGGTACTTAAAACATGGGATCGTTTTTGGCGCACCATGTTTCTTACCGTCGGTATCTTCGTCGCCGTGTTTGGTATGCGCCTACTGTTCCCGCTGCTCATCGTATCCATGACCGCAGACATCGGCCTGCTTGATGTGTGGACCATGGCACTCGATCACCCCGACGAATATTCAGCGAGGCTGACCGAACATCACGGCGAAATCTCGGCCTTCGGCGGCATGTTCCTGTTGCTTGTGTTCCTGAATTACTTCTTGGATGCCGACAAGGATATTCACTGGATTCACTGGATCGAAGAAAAAATGGGTGCTCTGGGTCGCATTGACGCGGTGGCCGTCATGGTTTCCCTACTGGTACTGGTCGGCGCGTTGTCCATGGTCGAAAGCGCGCACAAGTTCGCTGTTCTTATCGCCGGGGTATGGGGCATCCTGACCTATCTTTTGGTCAGCTTCCTGTCCGCCTTTTTGGAAAAGGAAGAAGAAGACCCGGCGATTGGTCAAATGGTCAAACGCGGCAGCATTGGTGCGTTTTTGTATCTCGAAGTGCTGGATGCCTCATTCTCGTTTGACGGCGTGATTGGCGCGTTTGCGATTACCAAAGACATTGTCATCATTATGATTGGCTTGGGCATTGGTGCCATGTTCGTGCGTTCAATGACCATTTATCTGGTGGAAAACGACACCCTCAACGAGTTCATTTTCCTAGAGCATGGCGCGCACTACGCCATTGGCGTGCTGGCACTCATCATGATCGCCTCGATCAAATTCCACGTCCCTGAAGTCCTGACTGGATTGATCGGCGTGGCCTTTATCGGCGCGGCGATCTACGCTTCGATTCGTCATCGGCGTCTGGCTGAAGCCGATGAAAACGGCGCATTGAAATAAGCCTGCAATGATCCTAGTGTTTTCTATGTCCTGATAGCTCATGGCTAACAGGATTTTCTGCAAATTTTTCAACCACCACAGAGGTGACTACGATGGCGATTAGTTTAAGCAAAGGCGGTAACGTCAACCTGAGTAAAGAAGCCCCTGGCCTCGCAATCGTCAAGCTGGGTCTTGGCTGGGACACCCGCGCCACCGACGGCGCAGAATTTGACTTGGATGCTAGCGCATTCATGCTCAAGACTGACGGCAAAGTGCAAGGCGACAATGGCTTTATTTTCTATAACAACAAAACCTCAAGCTGCGGCTCGGTCAACCATTTGGGCGACAACCGCACCGGCGCGGGCGACGGCGACGATGAAGTCATCAGCGTTGAGCTGGCCAAAGTACCGGCTGAAATCGACAAAATTGCCTTCGCTGTCACTATTCACGATGCAGCTGCACGCAAGCAAAACTTCGGCATGGTCAGCAAAGCCTACATCCGTTGCCTCAACGCCAATGGCGACGTTGAAATTGCCCGCTTCGACTTGTCTGAAGATGGCTCCACCGAATCCGCCATGATCTTTGGCGAACTGTATCGCCATGGCGGCGAGTGGAAGTTCAAGGCTGTCGGCCAAGGCTTTGCCGGTGGACTGGCACCGCTGGCGACCCACTTCGGCGTATCCGTCGGCTAAACCTCACGGGTGCAAGATCATGCAGCTTAACCGAGGCCAACGGCTCGCGCTCAGCACACTGACCCCGGCACTCAGCCTGCGGGTTGAAGTTGCACTGTATGGCGTGCAGGTCGATGTCGCCTGCTTTGGGCTGGATGCGCAAAGCCACTTGGCCGACGAGCGCTACATGATCTTCTACAACCAAGCCACTAGTCCCTGTGCGGGCGTGGCACTCTCAAACCCTGCCGGAAGTTCGTCCGTCGGGTTTGACCTTATTCTTGATCGCCTGCCCACCAGCATCGACCGTCTGGTTTTCACCGCTGCCATCGAAGGTGCGGGAACCATGCGTCAACTGCAACGCGGGCAGGTTTTTTTACGCGCCAATGGCATTGATCTAGCCAGCTTCAGCCTCAACGGAAGCGACTTCGACCAAGAGCGCGCCGTGATGCTGTTCGAGCTTTACCGCAAAGACGGTACATGGCGCATTTCCGCCACCGGGCAAGGTTTTAACGGCGGGCTGGCGGCCTTGGTGAAGCATTTTGGCGGCGAAGTGGCCGAAGCAGCGCCTAGCCCTGCCTCCCCGGCGCAGCCGCCCGTACCCGCGCAAAACAAAAATGATGCGGCACGGGTTTCACTCGAAAAGCGCGTGGGAAAAGAAGCGCCGCACTTGGTCAGCTTGGTCAAAAAAGTCGGCGTTTCGCTCGACAAGGCAGGCTTGGGGCAACACCGTGCGCGTGTCGCGCTTTGCCTCGATATTTCCGGCTCGATGCACAAACTCTACTCCAGCGGCAAAATCGAAAAATTTGCTGAACGCATTCTTGCACTGGCGGCACGTTTTGATGACGACGGCGAGCTGGATGTGTTTCTGTTTGGCGAAAACGCGCATCAACCGCCGCCCATGCAGCTTGCCAGCTCGCAAGGCTACATTTCGCGCATCACCCGGCAGTATCCGCTGGAAGGCGGCACCGACTACGCCAAGGCGATGAGCATGATCCGTCGCCATTACTACCCCAAAAGCTCGGCCTCACAAAAAGTCCCGCAAAAAGACCGCATGCCGGTGTACGTCATGTTTTTGACCGACGGGCAAACCTCGAACGAACGCGAGGCCGAGCGGCAGATTGTTGAAGCCAGTTACGAGCCGATTTTCTGGCAATTCATGGGCATAGGACAATCCAACAAATCCACCAAAAAAGGCTTTTGGCAACAACTCACCAGCACGGATTTTTCCTTTCTGGAAAAGCTCGACACCATGCAGAGCCGCTTTATCGACAACGCCAACTTCTTTTCGGTTGAAATGCC
>DYLI01000085.1 GCA_020722165.1 Halothiobacillus neapolitanus
CGTCATGCTCCAAGCCCATTGCCATGCCCTTTCTATCGCCATTTTGACGGGTTTGAGCGCGTTCTCCGCCGCCCAAGCTGCGCCGCGCGATGAAATCATAAGCACGCTGGCCGATCAGCAAAGCGTGGCGGTGACCATCTATAACGACAATCTCGCGCTGATTAAAGACTCGCGGCGGGTCACGCTGGGCAAGGATGAAAACCGCCTCGCCTGGCGCGAAGTCTCGGCCAACATGCGCCCGGAAACCGCGCAACTGCGCAATCTATCCACCCCGGCGGGCTTTAACCTGCTGGAACAGAATTTCGATTTTGACCTGCTCACCCCGCAAAAACTGCTGGAAAAATACCTCGGACAAGAAGTGCGTGTGATTCGCACCCACCCCACCAGCGGCGTGGAAAGCAGTGAAACAGCCACCGTGCTCGCCACCAACGAAGGCATCGTGCTGAAATTTGCCGACCGCATCGAAACCGGCACACCGGGGCGGTTGGCCTTTGCTGGCGTGCCCAACAGCCTGCGCGACAAGCCAACCTTGGTGATTTCGCTCCTCAACCCTGTGGCGGGCGCGCAGGAGCTTGAACTGTCCTATCTCACTAGCGGCCTGAGCTGGCGTGCCGACTATGTGGCCGAACTCAATGCCACGGATGCCGCGCTCGATTTGAACGGCTGGGTCACGCTCACCAATCAGAGCGGCGCCGCCTACCCGAATGCCAAGCTGCAACTGGTAGCTGGCGATGTGAACCGCGTGCGCGACCTACCGATGGCTGCGCCGCGCGATGCTATGGTGAAGATGCTGGCTGTGGCCGAGGTACCTGAAATGCGGCAGGAATCGCTGTTTGAATATCATCTCTATAGCTTGCCGCGCCCGACTACGTTGGCCGAAAACCAAACCAAGCAAGTCGCGCTGCTTTCGGCCAGTGGCGTGCCGGTGCGCAAGGAGTTTTTGCTGCAAGGGGCGGATTATTACTACCAGAGCAAGCACGGCGAACTGGGGCAAAAACTCAAGGTCGGCGTGTTTGTGGAATTCAAAAACAGCAGCGACAACAAGCTCGGCCTACCTCTGCCCAAAGGCGTGGTGCGCGTGTACAAGAAGGACAGCACAGGCAACGCGCAATTCATTGGTGAAGATCGCATGGACCACACGCCGAAAAATGAAACCGTGCGCCTCAAGCTTGGTGAAACATTTGATGTCACCGCCGACAAAAAACAGACCGATTTTCAAAAGATTGCGGGCAGCGGGCGCTACAACTACACCTTTGAATCGGCATATGAAATCGTGCTGAAAAATGCCAAAACCGAAGCGGTCAGCGTGACTGTGCGCGAACCCATGCCTGGCGACTGGACGATGCTAAGTGAGTCACATCCGCACCAGAAGACGGCGGCGGGCACGGCAGAATGGCAGATCAAGGTTCCTGCCGAGGGGCAAACGACCCTGACCTACCGGGTGCGGGTCAGTTATTGAGCCTGAGCGTGAACTCGCGCCAACCACGGTGCAGGGGTTTTGGTTTGCAGTATCACCCCGCCTTCGGGTGCGGCAGGCAGTAAGCTCAATATGTCGCGCAAGTCCGCTGACGCATCCGCTTTGGCTTCGGCACGCGCATTCAGACTCACATCGCTGGCCGCATCGCCTTGAATATCGCCTTGCAGTGCAATGGCGGCGGCGGTGTCGCGCAGCTTGGCATTCAGCTTGCCATCACGCACCTCGCCCTGCGCGCTGAATGAACCGAGCACCAGTGGCTCGCCCATCAGCAGGCGCAGCCCATCCACATCAAGCTGCACTGCTTCGGCTTGACGCAAACCCTGCGACCACTGCGCGGATGACAGCGCCAAGTGTGCTGTACCCTCCAATGGCACGGGTAGATGCTGTGCCAACAGCGGGTGATTCAAACGCATGTCCGCGTGCGTGTCGTGCAGGATAAGGTCTCCATTCCATGCCAACCCGAGCGTGCCTTGTGCTTTCAGGCTGTCATCGTGCAGCGTGACATCCGCCACCAGTGGCGTTGACCACGGCGTTCCAAGGCCAACGCGCCAGCTTACGTTTTCAAGCTGGATTTGTGGCAAACGCAAAGCCGCCGAGCCCTGCCACACGCTGCCCTGCACCTGTGCCAGCGGCAATTTAAGCCAGCCTGCGACTTGGGCTGCGGGTAAGCTCAGGAACAGGGCGACAAGAAAGAATCCCAGACCCAACATTCCCCATGAAATGATCTGCCCCAAGTGCAGCGCGCCGCTCAACGCACTGGGCGCGGCCTTGAACACTGAACTCATGGCGCGTCGCTTTTCAGGCTGATTTGCGCATTCACCCGACCAAGGCTGGCTGGGTCAACCTGCGCCGCCGTGACCTGCAAGCCATGTTTAAGCGTCAAGGATTCCAACATCCGCAATAATGCCTCAACCGAGGCGGCCTCAAACACCACGCGCACACCGTTGCCGCCCTCGGCCTCGCGCCGTTTCAACGCGCCAGTCAAGGCAAACTCACGCGCCGCCGCTTCAATGGCGGGCAAGGGCGCAAGGCGCTGGGTGCTCGTCGCAGCGCCACCCGTGGCCGGGCGCGAGCGCACCTGCGCAGCCAACTGACGCACTTCATCCAATTGCTGTGCCATGGCGCGTTCGGCCTCCAGCGCCTTGCTTTGCGCGGCGCTTATCGGTTGCCAAATGGCCAAATACGCCAACATCGGCACGGCCAAGGCCAAACCCAACAAGGCCATGCCTTGATCGCGTGAGCCAAGGCCGCGCCACCACGTTGTAAATTTCAGCACAAGCTCATTCATCCGCCGATCTCCTTAAGGCGCAAACGCGCTTCCGCCTGCCCGCCTTCCGCACGCAGGCCGCTTAATTCCGCCTGTACGTCGCGCTGTGATTTGAAGGTACTTTGCACCGCATCCAGTGCCGCCGCATCCGGGGCGGTAAGTTGCACATCCAGCATCCCGCTGCTGTTCGCACTTGATTTGCCCGCTTTAGCTCCAGCTTGCGTGCCCGCTTGATAGCGCAGATTGCCAAGCTTCACCGCAGGCTGTGCATTCATTGCAGGGGACAATGCCGCCAACAAGGGCAGAAACTCGCCCGCCGCCGTGGTCGCCCCCGCGCCACGCTTCGCCATCTGCCGCAACTGCGACAGCGGATTAACCCAGCGCTTGACCTCCGGCGCGGCCTCGCGCGCCACGCGCTCGATGTCCGCCTGCATAGCCTGCGTATGCAGCTTAGCCTGCTGGGTCTGCACCAGCATCAAACCAAGCTGCGCCAGCACAATGCTCGCGGCCAGAGCCGCCGGAAATGCCCACGGACGCAGTGATTCACCCCATGCCTTGC
Organism: Halothiobacillus neapolitanus; assembly: GCA_020722165.1. Classification (GTDB taxonomy): domain Bacteria; phylum Pseudomonadota; class Gammaproteobacteria; order Halothiobacillales; family Halothiobacillaceae; genus Thiofaba. The sequence goes on from DYLI01000085.1 coordinate 3,304, forward strand.
CGCGTCCTTGTCCCGCCAGAAAATCTATCGCTACCGCTTCCCGCAAATGTTGATGCAGCCAGACCCAAGCCCCTTGTGGCGCAGGCTCACGAGTGAGTCCGCAGCCCGCTGGAATCTCTGCCACTACCGCCGCTGCGCCCGGCACGTCGATCACATGCACCGCCGCCTCGGCAACCAACACATCCTTCAGCCAGGCGACATCAACACTCATGGCCTCTTCGGCTGAACGCATAAGCACCGCATCCGCCAAAGGCAACAGCACCCAGCCCTCATACGGTCGAGGAATGGCATCCAGTTCGCTAAAAATCGCATCCACTTCAATGCCTTGTGCTTTAAGCTCGCCAAGCAAAGCATCAAGCCGCGCCCGGTTGACCACCCGCGCCTGCACCGTGCCATCCGCCGCGCGCGCACCGTGCGCAATGCGCACTTGCTCCACGTCTTCGGCGAGGGATTCTTCCAGTGCAAACGGCAACGCCTGCGCAACCAAACGCGGGCTTTTGGCACTAATCGCCACCGCCGCATGCGTCACCCATTCGCCGGGCAGCAACAGGCGCACGCGTGTGCCCGCCGCCGGACGCGGCACGCCAGCCAGAGGGCTTTCCGCTGACTGAATGCCGCTCGTCGTGCTTAGCACCCATGCCCAATGTTCGTCACCCAGCGGGCGTAGCGTTAAAATATCCATTGGCTTACAAGCTCTCCTGAAAACGACTCCACACCCGCACCAAACCCTGCTCATCAACCAGCAACATACTGTAACGACGCAGGCGTGTCCTGCCAACTTGGGCTTCGGCTTCCATCAAAAACACCTTGGACTTGACCCCCAGGCCTTGCGGATTCACCCGCCCTGCAAACGGCGGCTTGCCGAGCAATTCGTTCACATCCTTGAGCGGCGTGGCTTCACGGTCGCGCACGAACGGCTCCCACAGGCTGGCATCGCCGGATTCATCCAGGCAGCTTAAAACCTCAATCGGCGCGGTATTCAAATTCAAACCCGAACTCAAAGGCAGCGCCGCCACCATAGGCTGCAAGGCTCGCACCTGTTCAGGAGTAAAGCCTTGAATCAACAATAATTCTTTAGTCGCCTGCAAAGGCTGATTACCGGCGCGATAGGGCTGCGGCCTTGAGCGATACACCTCATCTTCCGCACCTTGCGGGCGCACGTCGCTATCCGCATCCTGCCAATCCGCCAGTGCATCCAGCGCGCTGTCAGCCTGCTCATTGCCCGCCTTGCCCAAGATACAACGCAAGCGTTGCTGCACAATTGGGTCGAGCGTGTTGTCGGTTTTCAGCATGGCATTCAGATTCAAACGGCTTTGCAGGTCGATGAGTCGCCCGCTAATCTCTCCGCCCTCCACCGGCACGGCGGGCATGGGAAACGCCCATGCTTCGCCCAAGTGATCGACCTCGCGTTTGTCACGCGAGAGCACCACCCGCGCCCAGTCTTCTGCCCCTTGCAGATACATTTTGGCTTGCGCGTGATGCAGCAGGTTCTCGGTGCGGCGCATACTCATCGCCCCGTCCTGCGCCAAGGCGGCGGCCAGAACGACCGCAAGCGCCAAAACCAACAGCGCGGTAATCAGTGCAATACCTGAGTGACGTTTCTTCATGATCTGTCCGTATCTTGGGCGGGCGGCGTTTGCCCATCCGCTGCGGGAGGGCGCGCGGGCGCAGGCGGAGTTGCCACATTCATCGCGTCACCCAAACCAGCATCGGGCAGCAGCATCACCTGGGTGATTTCACGTCCATCCTTGAACAGCAGCTGTATGCTTATCGCCTGCGGCAAACTCATGTTTTCCGCGTTGGCGGGCGGCCACGTCGCATTGTCCTGCCCATCCTCCAGAAAACGAAACACCACCTGCACCACGTTTGGCCACAGCGTCATGACCTGATCTGGCTCTAATTGCGCCGCATCCGGCGGGTTCCACTCATCGCGCAGCAAGGTTTCATTCTCTAAACGATAGCGAATACGCGCAAACGGCGCGGGCGCAAAGCCTTCACGCACCCGTGCGGTGCGCGTGAATTCCAGCAGGGTCGTGCCGTCGCGCCCACTCATCAAGGCCAAATGCGGCGAGCCTAAGCCGTCGCGCACCGGGCGATTGATGACCATGCTCAAGTCATCGTCCAACACGCGCAAACCGCGTTGCGTTTCGGCCAGTTGCTCGCGTGCCTCGCGTGAGCCTTCGGAGTTTTTAATCATCGCCGCCAAACCGCCGTAGGCCATGATGCCGATAAAGGCAAAAATCGCCATGGCGACGAGGAGTTCGAGCAGGGTAAAGCCGTGTTGACGCTTCTGCCAAACCGCTAAATCCCCCTCAGTCCCCCTTTGTAAAAGGGGGAAACTATCCCTTGGAGAGGGCGGGGCGCTGATGGCATTTACTCCCCCCTTTGGCAAAGGGGGGCGGGGGGGATTTGCAGGTTGCGACACGCGTGTGGGAGGTCGAACTTGCTTCATAATAACCTTGCCAAAAAGCCAATCACCCGTGCCTGCACGCCGCCACTGTCCCCAGGGGCATCGGCCAAGCGCACATCGACAATCACGCGCTTCAAATCGGGATCAGCGGTGTTTTCAAAGCGCGCCTGCCACGCCCAGCGCCGCCCGCCTTGTTCCAGCACATCTTTTTGCTCGCTGGCCTCAGGCCACTGTTTGGCGGCTTGCAGCCGATGCAACTGATTTTCCGCCACCAGGAAAGCCTGCGTGCGCGTTTCAAGGTCGGACACCAACAGAGCATGATCGCCCGCTGTTTTAATCAGCGCCCCCAGCGCTAGCGCCAGAATAACCAGCGCCACCAGCACTTCCAACAGGGTAAATCCAGCGGAGCGGCGCATCATGGCGCGGCCTCATGCGACAAAACCCGTGCGCCGTTCTGCTCGATGGCAATGCGTTCGATTTTTGGCGTAGCCGGATTGCGCAAGATCAGCACGCCTTGCGGCAAAAACATATCGTTAGCCAAGGCCAGCACACGCGGCGTTAGTGGGGCGTTCTCGGTGCTTGCCGCCTGCGGAGCGCGCGCCGGATTCGCTTGAGCCTCAAAGCGCAGCTCGGTTCCCGGCGGCAGGTTGCGCGGTCGGAACATGTCATCGTCGGTCAGCTGAACGTATTGCGCTGCCGCATCCTCCTCGCCAGCACGCTCGTCCTCGTGTTGCACAAAAAGATAACCATCCTCCGCCAGCACCAGACCCAAATCACGGTCGCGTATCACCGCTTCTTCACGCGCCAGATTCAGTAAAGCCGTCAAACGCTTGGCTTCCTCGCCCAAGGCCTCGGCCACACGGTCGCCCTTGAGGGATAGGCTCACCGCCGTAACCAGAATGGCGATAATCACCATCACCACCATGACCTCAATCAGCGTGAAGCCGCGTGCTGTTGCCGTCCGCGTAGCGCGTGTCATGGTTGTTCCATATTCTTGTTTATCATGCGACTTCATCAGGATTCGGTTGATTTGATACTGCGCGTCAAGCGGATGACGAGCTTACGCACCTCGTCGAACATTAGCACGCTGGAGGCGGTCAGTGTTGCCAGCCCCCAGTCGGCAAGGCTGAGATCAACAGTGTGGAAAATGCTTTGCGCGGGTTGCCAATGCACCACAAGAACCTGCAAGCCCACCACGCCGATCAAGCTTAACCATAAGCTGCGATTGGCAAAAAACTGGCGATTAAACGCGCTGTGGTGTTCGGCACGGGCATTGAACACATTGAAAAACTGAAACAGGACAAAGGTCGTAAATGCCAGCGTCAGGGCGTGTTCAAGACCCTTGTGCG